>JAYVOY010000504.1:0-3943 GCA_043757645.1 Verrucomicrobiota bacterium | reverse complement strand
TGCTCCTCGTGGACAAGGTGCTCAGTTCCAATTGGTCGCCGCCGGTGCTCAAGGGCGTGGTGCAGGTCGAGGGGATTTCGTATCGCTCGGGGCTGGTGATCCAGGGGCCGTCGGACATGGAGAATCTCTGCGGCTGCCGCGACTCGCGGCAGTGGGGGAAGATTTGCGCGCACTCGGTGGCGGTCGGTTTGCATTGGTTGCGCTCGGTGAATCCGCCGGCGGTGGCGGTGGCGAGAGCGGCCGCAGGATCAGGCGGATCGGCGAAGAACGCGTCGCCAGTGTCCGCCGCGAAGCCCGCCGTGCGCCGCGTGCAACGCGCCGCGAGTGACGGCGCGGGCGAGGCCGCCGAGATTTTCGTGATCCTCCCGCCCAACCTCGAAGCCGCCCTCGCGAAGGGAAAGGTGATGGTTTTCTTCGAGGGCAAATGGCGCGGCGGGCGAAGTCCGCTCGCGAATTTGCCGGTGAACATTTCGTTCCGTTTCGCGCCGGAGGATTTGCGTTTGCTCGACGTGATCGAGCGCCTGGCCGAGGGCGACACGCCGGGTGCGCTGATGCTCGATGGCCCGCGCTTCGCCGAAGTGCTCGAAGCCCTCGCGGGGCATCCACGCCTCGCGCTCGGGCGAGCGACGGCGGTCACGGTGGCGACGGAGCCGCGGCGCGTGCCGCTGGAGGCGTTCCTCGCGGACAACGGCGAGATCACGCTCGCGCTCGGTCCGGGCTTCAAGGCGGCGTCCGTGGTGTCGGGGCGCGTGTTGTGGGCGGCGGGCGCGACGACGTTCGAGCCGTTGGGATTGCCGGGCGCGTGGCGGGATTTGCTGCGCAACGCGGCGCGTTTGCCACGGAGCCGGGTGCCGCAGTTTCTCACGCAGGAGTTGCCGCTGCTCGAGGCGGGCTGCGACGTGACGCTGCATTTCCAGCCCGAGGATTTTGTCTTCGAGGCGATGACGCCGGAGTTCCGCCTCGCGTTGAGCGGCGGCCTCGCGCATCTGCTCGCGACGCTCGAGTGCGCGTACGGCGGGCGCGTGTTCAAGGCCGGCAGCGCGGGCTTGGCGGAGGGCAACTGGCTCGCCGACCCGACGAATCCGAAGCGCTATCTCACGCGCGATTTGCCCGCGGAACAGGCGGCGTTGCTGCGGCTGCTGCGCGCGGGTTTCGCCGGGAGCGACGCGCAGGGACGCATGGAATTGGCGGGTCAAAACGCGGTGCTGACGTTTTTCGCGCGGTTGTATCCGCAGTTGCAGCGCGAGTGGCGGGTGACGCTGGAGGAGCGGCTCGAACGCACGACCGCGAGCCAGTTGGAACGCGTCGAGCCGCGCTTCGAGGTGACGCCCTCCGGCGAGCGGTGGTTCGATCTCGAGGTGACGGTGCAAGCGTCGGGCGGCGAGAAATTTTCCCCGGCGGATATTCAGCGGCTGATTCTCTCGGGGCAAAGTCACTCGCGCTTGCGCAACGGAAAAATCGCGCTGATCGACACGGGCGCGGTGGAGGATTTTCACGAGGCGTTGCGCGATTGCGCGCCGCAGCAGCACGCGCAGGGCTATCGCATCGACCAGGCGCAGGCGGGTTATTTGGAGGCGACGATCCGGCAGCACGCGGGGTGGAAATTGCAAACGCCCGCCGCGTGGCGCGAGCGCTCGGCGCAGTTGCGCGGCGCGGCGAAGTTGACGCCGCCGCCGTTGGGCGAGTTGGAATCCGTGCTGCGGCCGTATCAAAAACACGGCGTGGCGTGGCTGGGATTTCTGCGCGCGCATGG
Source organism: Verrucomicrobiota bacterium (assembly GCA_043757645.1). GTDB lineage: Bacteria > Verrucomicrobiota > Verrucomicrobiia > Limisphaerales > BJHT01 > BJHT01. Next base: position 2,190 of record JAYVOY010000504.1, on the reverse strand, counting down.
TTTCGGCGGCGTGCTCGCGGACGAGATGGGGTTGGGGAAGACCCTGCAAACACTGGCATTTTTGCAAGCGGTGACGGATGCCGGCGGCGCGCGCGGGCCGTTTCTCATCGTGTGTCCGACGAGCCTCGTCTTCAACTGGGCGGCGGAGGCGAAGAAATTCACGCCGCGTTTGCGCGTGCTCGTGTTGAACGGGCCGCAGCGGCACGCGCTGTTCGAGCAGCTCGCGCAAAGCGATTTGGTGGTGACGAGTTACGGCCTGATCCGGCGCGACGCGGACCGGTACGCGGGGCTGGAATTCGACACGGTGGTGCTCGACGAGGCGCAGCACATCAAGAACCGGCAGACGCAAAACGCGCAGGCGGTGAAGGCGATTCGCGCGCGGCATCGCGTCGTGCTCACGGGTACGCCGCTGGAAAACTCGGTGTTGGATTTGTGGTCGATCTTCGACTTTTTAATGCCGGGTTATCTCGGCGCGGCGGCGGATTTTCGCGAGCGTTACGAGCAGACGATTTCGAAGGAGAAGGACAGCGGGGCCGCGACTCGATTGGCGCGGCGGTTGCGGCCGTTTTTGTTGCGGCGATTGAAGAAGGACGTGGCGGCGGATTTGCCGGCGCGGCTGGAGCAGGTGTCGTTCTGCGAATTGAACGACGAGCAGGCCACGGTGTATCGGCAGATTTTGGACGCGAGTCGCAAGGAGGTCTTGGAGGCCGTGGGGCAGCAGGGTTTGGCGAAGAGCCGGATGGTGGTGCTGACGGCGCTGCTGCGGCTGCGGCAGGTGTGCTGCGATTTGCGGTTGCTGAAATTGCCCGCGGGCGAGGATGCGAAAGCGCCCGCGCCGTCGGGGAAATTCGAGCTGTTCGGCGAGCTGCTCGAGGAGGTGCTGGATGGCGGGCATCGCGTGCTGGTGTTCAGTCAGTTCACGACAATGCTCGCGCTGCTGAAGGAACGCCTCGCGGCGGAGGGGATCGAATATTGTTATCTCGACGGCTCGACGACGAATCGCGCGGAGGTGGTGGGGAAATTTCAGGCGAGTGCGGAGATTCCGGTGTTTCTCATCAGCCTCAAGGCGGGCGGCGTGGGGCTGAATCTCACGGGCGCGGACACGGTGATTCATTTCGATCCGTGGTGGAATCCGGCGGTCGAGGATCAGGCCACGGACCGCGCGCATCGCATCGGCCAGACGCGGGTGGTGACGAGTTACAAGCTGATCACGCGCGGGACGGTGGAGGAAAAAATCCTGAGCCTGCAACAGCGCAAACGCGCCGTGGTGCAGGCGACGCTCGGCAGCGAGGAGCAATTGAGCGAGGCGCTGACGTGGGAGGAGATACAGGACTTGCTGGCGTAGCCGGACGGAAGGCAAAAGGTGAAAGGCAAAAGCAGCGCGTTGGGCAGGTCCCGTTTTTCCGCGCGCCGCCAATTCGACAGCCGTTCATTTCAGCGCGTGCAGCAACCACGCCGCCAACTCTGGGTCGGAGGAAGGCGCGGCGATTGGTGGCAAGGCCGGGGCGGTCGGGCTTCATGGTGTTGCGATGGTTTGCGTCGTGCGTCGGGCCGACAGAAATTCGGCGGCACGCGGTGGCGGAGCAACGACGGACGCGCGGGAATTCATGGCGGAAGTTTAGTCAGGAACGCCGTGGAGGAAACAGGGATTTGGGGAGGCATCGCAGGTTGGAATCGCGACCGGGGAAGGCGACAAAATCCTGGGCACAAAATCATGGGGAGAAGGCGAGCGGTGGGAATCTCTGAATCTGGTGAAGGGCGCTGCAACCCCGAATCGCCCGCACGAGAACCCCCGCGGATTCAGGGCGACCGCGGATAACTTTTCCCAATCGGTGGGCGTCTGGAATCCGCGGGAAACTCAACGCTGGCCGAAGCCCCCCTTCCGGGAGCGAGCAGGGTCTGAGCCGTAATGAGGCAATGGGCGGACCGCCGCCGTCTCGGCGGCTCACGGCGTCCAAATGCGGTGGAGGCGGGCATTTTCCGCAGCGCAAAATGCTCACTGAATGGTGAACCAAAAGAGGAAGTGTGAATGGCCCTCGTGGCCTGCCCACACCATGAGCCCCCGAGACGGCGGCGGTCCATCAATTGCACCGTTACGGCTAACCCGGATAGTTCACATTCCAGCTAAAACCTCAGAAGACCCAATGTTTACAGGCATTTTACGCACAACTGGAAAATGAGCTTCCAACA
>JAYVOY010000503.1:0-3951 GCA_043757645.1 Verrucomicrobiota bacterium | reverse complement strand
TCGATGGCACCGGCGCGCCGCCGATTCCCCACGCCGCGCTCGTCCTCGAAAACGGCCGCATCAAATTCGCCGGCCCCGCCGCGGCCGCGCCCGCGGTGCCGCCCGACGCGCAGCGCATCGACGCGCGCGGCGGCACGATCCTGCCCGGTCTCGTCGAGGCGCATTATCACGCGACCTATTTCAACATCGAGAAACTCGAGGGCCTCGACATCAAGTATCCCGTCGAATACGTCACGCTCCTCGCCTCGGTGAACACCAAGCTCGCGCTCGAATGCGGCTACACCGCCGCGCGCTCCGGCGGCTGCCTCTTCAATTGCGATGTGTGGCTGAAGAAAGCCATCGAGGAAGACCTCATCCCCGGCCCGCGCCTCGTCGCGAGCGGACGCGAGATTTGCAGTGCGGGCGGCCTGATGGATTGGAATCCCGATTTCCGCAAAATCGGCATGGACGGCCTCGTCTTCTGCATCAACGGCGTCGAGGACGCGCGCAAGGCCGTGCGCTCGCTCGTGAAAGACGGCGTCGAATGGGTGAAGACTTACCCCACCGGCGACGCCGCGTGGCCCGACCAAAACGATCACCACACGCTCTGCATGACCTTCGAGGAAATGCACGCCGTCGTCGCCACCGCGCACAATCACAAGCTCAAGGTCACCGGCCACTGCCGCGCGACCGAGGGCATCAAGAACGCGTTGCGCGCCGGCTACGACGCCATCGAGCACGCGACGTTCATTGATGACGAGGGCCTGGAATTGCTGCTCAAACGCAACGTGCCCGTCGTGCCCGGCCTGCGCTTCGAGTTGATGAGCATCGAGCGCGGTCCGCAATTCGGCCTGACGCAACGCGTCATCGACGGCCACCGGGAAACGCTCGAAGGCGGCGCGGAAAGTTGCCGCAAAATCCTGAAGGCCGGCGGCCGCCTCGGCATGGGCGGCGACTACGGCTTCGGCTGGTGCCCGCACGGCGAATACGCGAAGGAACTCAGCTTCTTCGTGAACTACGTCGGCTTCAGCCCGCTCGACACGCTCAAGGGCGCGACGAAAATCGGCGCGGAAATCATGGGCCGCGGCCACGATCTCGGCACCCTCGAACCCGGCAAACTCGCCGATGTCCTCGTCGTCGCGGGCGATGTGGTGAAAAACATTTCCATCCTTGAAGACCGCGCAAACATCCTTGCCGTGCTCCAAGGCGGCATCCTCAAAGCCGGATGCTTGGCCACAAAAGGGATTGCCCACTAAACACACGAAACACACGAAAACCGGAAGGGGACCACGATGAGCGAACTCATTTACAAGGACGAAGCGTACCGCATCGTTGGGGCCGGCTTTGAGGTTTACAAAGAGAAAGGCTGCGGCTTTCACGAGCCGCTGTATCAGGAGTGTTTGGAAATCGAACTGGGCTTGCAGGGCATTCCTTTCGCTGCGTTGCGCTCGATCCCGATGACCTACAAGAGCCGCCCGCTGCGGCAACGGTTCGTCCCGGATTTCATCTGCCACGACAAAATCATCGTTGAACTCAAGGCCGTGTCTCAGTTGATCGATGAGCACCGCGCCCAAGTCCTGAACTACCTGAACGCGACCGGCTACCGCCTCGGCCTCCTGATAAACTTTGGTCACCATCCCAAGCTCGAATGGGAACGCCTCGTCCACTGAGGGGAAAAGAAATGGCCCACGAAACACACGAAACACACGAAAACCGGAATGAAAAAGCCCAACTCTCGACGCCAATCACCGCCAAAGCAGGAGCACATCACTTTCACTTTCCCCCATTTTCTTCCCCGTCTTCTTTTCGTGTGTTTCGTGTGTTTCGTGGGCACTTCTTCCCGGGCTGCGGACACGGGATTGTTCGCGCGCACCAACCTCGCCGCGTGGTGCATCGTGCCCTTTGATGCGAAGAAGCGCGGCCCCGCCGAGCGCGCCGAGATGGTCGCCAAACTCGGCTTCACCAAGGTTGCCTACGACTGGCGCGCGGAGCACGTGCCGCAGTTCGAGACGGAGATTCTCGAATACAAGAAGCGCGGCCTCGAATTCTTCGCGTTCTGGGCCACGCACGAGGAGGCGTTCAAACTGTTCGAGAAACACGGCCTGCATCCGCAAATCTGGGTGACCGCGCCCAGCCCGGCGGGCGCGACGCACGACGAGCGCGTGAAGAAGGCCGCCGACTCGATGCGCCCGCTCGCCGAGCGCGCGCGCAAACTCGGCTGTCAACTCGGCCTCTACAATCACGGCGGCTGGGGCGGCGAGCCGGAAAATCTCATCGCCGTCGCGCGGCTGCTGCGCGAGCAGCACGGCGCGACAAATGTCGGCATCGTTTACAACCAGCATCACGGCCACGATCACCTCGAGCGCTTCCCCGCAGCCCTCGCGGCGATGAAGCCGTTTCTGCTCTGCCTGAATCTCAACGGCATGATTCCCAACGGCGAAAAGCTCGGGCGAAAGATCGTTCCGCTCGGTTCGGGCGAACTCGATTTGAAGCTGCTCGGAGTCATCCGCGACTCCGGCTACCGCGGTCCCATCGGCATCATCGGCCACACGAACGACGACGCCGAGGAACGCCTGCGCGACAATCTCGACGGCCTCGACTGGCTCCTCCCGCAACTCGACGGCAAGCCCGCCGGACCGAAGCCGCAACCCCGCACGGAGCGCCGAGCACCGGCGCGGCGAGATGCCGCTTTGCCCGGAGATTTGAAACGCGCCGAGCCGGTGCTCGGCGCTCCGCCAATCGGTGTCGCGTCGCTTTCGCCCGCATTCGGCAAGGCTCTGCGCGGCGGAATGATCACCGGGGGCAAACCCGAATTTCGCGCGCTGCCGCTCACCGTGGAGTGCCGCGTGAAGCTCGATTCTGCGGCGCGCTACAACATTTTCGTCGCCTCGGACACGAAGGCCTCGGCGGAACACTGGGAGATTTATTCCGTCGCCGGCTCGGGCGTTCTCAGTGTTTACCAGCCGGGGCGCGGCGGCGTTTTTTCCTCGGGCGCGAATGTCTGCGACGGGCAGTGGCACCACGTCGCGGCGATCCTCGAACCCGCGCGCGTGCGGCTTTTTGTCGATGGCAAACTCGTCAAGGACGCGCCGACGAATCCGCTCCAAGGCGATCCCAAGCCCGGTGGACTGGCCTTCGGACGACTCGTCGAAGGCGGCCTCGGCTGCGATGGATTGGTGGACGACGTGCGCCTCTCGAAAGGCGCGCGCGAATTCAACGACGTGCCCGCGGAACCCGCGAGGAAGGACGAGCAAACCCTCGGGCTGTGGAATTTCGACGAGCTGACCGCGGCCCTTCCACCGCCGGAGAACTCCAGTTCCACCCAGGCGGGCATTGATTATTGGGCCGTCGAGGACGCCGCGGCGCGGGCGAAGCTGCCGCTCTACCAAACCATCCCCGCGGCGCTCGCCCCAGAACTCACCCCGCACAACGGCTTCCCGAATTCGGAAACATTTCGCACGTGGACGCGCTCGCTCGGCGATGGCAGTTCCTCACGTTTCTCCGCGTTGACGCAGATCAACCGGAGCAACGTGAAGAACCTCCAGCCCGCGTGGACGTATCACTCGAAGGACGGCGCGGGGAACATCCAGTGCAATCCGGTGATCGCGCGCGGCGTGATGTTCGCGCCGACGGTCGGGAATCATCTCGTCGCCGTGGACGCCGCGACGGGCGTGGAGAAATGGCGCTTCAAGCCCGAGGGGCGGCCCGCGTATCGCGGCCTGATTTGGTGGGCGGGCCGCGACGGCACCGCGGAGCGTGTGATGTTTTGCGCGGGGAAATTTCTTTACGCACTCGACGCGCGGAGCGGTGAGCCGATCGCGAATTTTGGCAATGGCGGACGCGTGCTGCTGCCCGGACCCGCGCCCGGCGGCTTCGGCGCGGCGACGGCGGGACCGGCGATTTTCGAGCGGACGATTGTGGTGCCGGGTTTTGAGAAGGACGTGTGGGCCTTCGATGCCGTGACGGGCGAGC
>JAYVOY010000502.1:0-3966 GCA_043757645.1 Verrucomicrobiota bacterium | reverse complement strand
CGCCGAATTACCACGAGTTCTGCCTCGATCTCCACACGGATTCGCAGGGCAATTTTCTCTTTCTCAAGGGCGCGCCGTGGACGCCCGCCGTCGAGTCGGCGCATCAGGGCACGTTGCTGCGGGTCTCGAAGGACGGCGCGAAACTCGAGGTGCTCGCGACCGGTTTCCGCGCGCCGAACGGCATGACCGTCGGGCCGAACGACGAGATTCTGACGGGCGACAATCAGGGCCACTGGATGCCCTCGAGCAAGTTGAACCTCGTCAGGCCCGGCGGCTTTTATGGCATGACGCCCGCCGCGCAACGCGAGTTGAAGCTCACCCGCCTGGGCACCAACATCGTCATCAATCCCAGCGATCCCGAGGCGCGCGCCAAGGTGGCTCTCAAGGGCTGGGACAAAGACGCGCCGATCCCGACAGACTACGATCAGCCGATCTGCTGGGTGCCGTATTCGGCGGACAATTCCAGCGGCGGCCAGGTCTATGTCACGAGCGACAAATGGGGGCCGTTCCAGGGTCAGCCGCTCTTTCAATCCTACGGCAAATGCACGCTGTTCCACGTGCTGACCGAGACGGTCGAGGGCGTGACGCAGGCGGGCATGGTGCAGTTCCCGCTGAAGTTCAACAGCGGCCTGATGCGCGCGCGGTTCAATCCGAAGGACGGCCAGCTTTATCAATGCGGCCTCAAGGGCTGGCAGACCAGCGCGACGAAGGACGGCGGGTTTTATCGCGTGCGGTACACGGGCAAACCGGTCCACACGCCGCTCGAATTTCACGTCCGCAAAAACGGCGTCGAGATCACTTTCTCCACGCCGCTCGACACCGCGAGCGCGGCGGACGCGGGCAATTGGAGCGTCGAGCAATGGAACCTGATTTACAGCGGCGGCTACGGTTCGCCGGAAGTTTCCGTCGCTGATCCGAGCAAGCGGGGGCACGACAAAGTCACCCTTGCTGGAGTGAAGGTCATGCCCGATCAAAAAACCGTGCTGCTGGAAATCCCCAACCTCAAGCCGGTGAATCAGATGAAGATCGCGTTCAATCTCAAAGCCGCGGACGGCACGCCGATCAAGCAGGAGTTGTTCAACACGATTCACAAGGTGCCGGCGAAGTGAGGAGGAAGGGGAGCGCACGCGGCCCGCGTGCCGGATTGGGCGGCCCGCCCAATCCGTCGTGTCCTTGTTCTAACTTTCTTGCTCGTCCGGAAAAGTGAGTGGTACGAGGTTTTCGGCGGGCCGCCGAAAACAGCACGCCAGCGGCGTGCGCTCCCCAGTGCGGCTGCGCCCGCCCGGCGCGGCGGAAGCGGCGGGTGGAACGGGCAACCTGCCCGTTCTCGGCGGGCTGGCAGCCGGTGCCACCCATTCCGGCCTTGGATTTTCGGGATTCCTGAGTGTGAAAATAATCGCGCAATCGTGGCGCTCGATAGGGTGCCTTGTCGTTGCTCTGCTCGCGTGCGGCGCGGCGGGTTTCGCCTCGGCGCAAACGTCCTCCTCGTCCGCGCCCGCGCCCGTTGCGCTGCGCACGGTCGTCGTGCTCGGCGATAGTCTCGCGGCGGGCTACGGCGTCGATTCGGCGGAGGCTTTTCCCGCGTTATTGCAGCAGAAAATTTCCGCGGCGGGATTGCCCTTCAAAATCGTGAACGCCGGCGTCAGCGGCGACACCACCGCGGGCGGCTTGCGTCGGCTCGATTGGGTGCTCAAGCGTCCAGTCGATGTGCTGTTGATCGAACTCGGCGGCAACGACGGCCTGCGCGGACTCGCGCCCGAGACGACGCGGACCAATCTCCAAGCGATCATCGACAAGACGCGGCAGCGCCAGCCCCACGTGCGCTTCATCCTCGCGGGAATGCAAATGCCGCCGAACCTCGGCGAGGAATTCATCCGCAAGTTCGCGCGCGTGTTTCCCGAGGTCGCCAAGGCGAACCACGCCGCGCTGATTCCACAACTGCTCGAGGGCGTCGGCGGCGATCCGAAATGGAATCTCCCCGACCGCATTCATCCCACGCCCCAAGGCCACAAGCGCGTGGCGGAGACGGTGTGGAAAGTATTGCGCCCGGTGTTGGAGGAGGCGGCGAAGCGGTGAGACGAAGGGCGCGCGGATGTGTCGCAGACCAGTCGCAGCGACCGCGAAATTTTGAGGTCAGAAAACCTTTCTGCGGTCCTCGTCCTGACCACGAGTTGCGGCTGGTGCTCCGCAACTCAGCCGCGCTCCGAACTCGTCCGCGTCCGAGTGGTTTCGCGCGCGCGTTCCGGTCAGTATCCCAGCCCAGCGGGCGAAAGAAAATAGCCCAGCACTTCAGTGCTGGGTTATGCGCGGGTACGGCGAAAGTCCCGGCAGGGACGAAAGAGTTCTGGTGCGGGAAGAGCGGGAAGTTCTTTCGTCCCTGCCGGGACTTTTGGTTTTCGCGACGCCCAACCCAGCACTGAAGTGCTGGGCTATTTTCAGTTGTCCCTGCGGGACGAAATCTTCGGCGAGAACGGCGATGCAAAAATGCGCCCATCGTCAGCCCACCAGCGCGCGTTCAAATTTCCCCGCGATCGTCGTGTATTTCTCACGAGCACGCCGACGATTCATGCGCGTCTTGAACTGCTCCCATTCCTTCGGCGTGACCTGATATTCCTGATAGGCGTAACTGTCCTCCCACGCGACCACGCTGACCGCTTTGAGTTGGATGATCTGGCCGCCGGAGATGATCCCGATGTCCTCGCCATCACCCACGCGCCGGAGAATCGCGGGCAATTGCGCTTTCGCTTCGGCCACAGTCAGCGTTTTCATCGGATCAATTTCTCACACACACTCGCTCGACAAACAAGGCAACGGCCGTCGTTCGCGACCTATTTCCCCAGCGTCAAAAAATTCCGCAGAATCGTCCGCCCGCTGTCGGTGAGGATGCTCTCGGGATGGAACTGCACGCCCCAAATCGGAAACTCGCGATGCCGCACGCCCATGATTTCGCCCTCGTCGGTCTCGGCGGTGATTTCAAGACACGCGGGCAGCGTGTCGCGCTTGATGACGAGCGAATGGTAGCGCGTGGCGTTGAACGGATTTGGCATCCCGGCAAACAGGTCCTTGCCGTTGTGTTTAATCGGCGACGTTTTGCCGTGCATCATCCGGTAATTCACCACGACCTCCGCGCCGAAGGTGTGTCCGATGCACTGATGCCCGAGGCACACGCCGAACAGCGGCACGCGCGGGCCGAACGTGCGGATGACCTCGTTGGAAAGCCCGGATTCACGGGGCGAACACGGCCCCGGCGAGATGAGAATGCGCTCGGGTTGCAGCGCGCGAATCCCGTCGAGCGTGATCTGGTCGTTGCGGAAAATGCGCAGATCCGCCTGCATCTCGCCGAGGTACTGGACGAGATTGTAAGTGAACGAATCGTAGTTATCGATGACCAGAACCATAGCGCGCCGAAGCGCGGCGCATCATTAGCGGCGAACTTCGGCGGCGCAAATCGAATCCGCCGCAGCCCGTTCAACTCGGGTGTGAGACAAATTTCTTCCCTGGCGGCGGACGCGGATTGCAGCAGTAAACCGAAGCGTCCGGTCGCGGTTGTCCTGGGTGCGGAGTCCCGCCTTCAGGCGGCGGGGCGTCCGCGCTCGCGGCAAGCTGGCGAATTCCCAGCCCTCCTTCAAGGCAAGCGTACCGCCGGCTGAAGCCGGGACTCCGTACGTGGAATTCACCACCCGGTTTCGTCCCTGTCTCAGACCAAGTGACCCCGCTTTTCTTCCCTTCCCCTGTAAGCCCGCCCGCGTTTTCTGCCGATAGGTTAACCAAAGTGTGAGCAGCCCGCGGATGATTTCCACGCGTCACCGCACGCGGAACGGTCGCGCCGCGACGCCGCCGTGTGACTGCGTTGAACCGCGCCCGCGCGCACTTTGCCGAAATGCCAGCGCAACTTACTGAAATCGAGTGCGGCCAACTGCAGCAGACCATCGAGATGTTCGAGGTCATCACGCAGTCGCAGCCGCA
>JAYVOY010000501.1:0-3967 GCA_043757645.1 Verrucomicrobiota bacterium | reverse complement strand
TTTTTCGCGGCGCAGGGCGGATTCGGATTTCACTTTCGGATCCCACCGAGCACCGCCGCGACCGCGAGACCGGCGAGGCCGAGGCCGAAGAGGAGATTCAGCCAGCGCTCGCTCGTTCGGTAGTGGCGCCGCACCACCGGCCGCTGCAACAGCCAGACGAAGAGGCTCCAAAACACGAGCGCCTGACCCACGATGATCGCGGCGAAGCTGAGTTTGCGCGCGGTCGAAGGGTCACGCTCGATCCCCGCGGCAAGCACGCTGAGGAGAAAAATGGCCGCCTTCGGATTGAGCAAATTTGTGAAAAGTCCCTGCGCGAACGCCGCGCCGTCGGTGAGCGCGCCGACCGGTGACGCGGCGGGGTCGAGGGATTTTACGGACGCGCCGCGGAACACGCCGCGCAACAATTGCAACGCCAGCCAGCCGAGATAAATCCCGCCCGCAACGCCGAGGACGCGACCCGCCAGCGGCGATTGATTGAAGACGACCGCCAGGCCCGTGAGCGCGAGCGTGGTGTGAACGGCGAGTCCCGCCGCGATGCCCGCCACCGTCCACAAGCCCGCGCGCAGGTGATAGTTCACCGCGTTCTTGAGGAGCAGCAACATGTCCGGGCCGGGCGAAAACTGGCCCAGCAACATGACCAGCGCGAAGGCGAGATATTCCACGATGATTGCGAACCCGATTGGAAGCGCTGCGATTCGTCGCGTTCGTGAGCCGATATTGGGACGCGCCGGTTCCGCGTCAATTGCAGCATTTCCAATCAGGGTCGCCGCCGCACGCCCCGCCGCGGCCGCACCGGGCGCGGCTGCTCCCACAGGTGATTCAGGACGCAGTGGTCCCCGGCACGTTGGCTGAAAGTGATGGCGCCGGTGATGTGCTCCTTCGCGCCCGCGACGGCCGCGGGCAGCGGCCAGCCGCGGGCCAGCAACGCGGTGATCGCGGCGGAGTAGGTGCAGCCGGTGCCGTGGGTGGAAACGCCACGCACAAACGGCGCGCTCAGGAGCAGCTCCGTGGTGCCGTCGAAAAAAATGTCGATGGCGTCGCGCCCCGCGGTTTTGAGATGACCGCCTTTTACCAACGCGGCGCAGCCGAAGCGCTCGTGAATCGCGCGCGCCGCGCCGCGCAAGTCCTCGGGTTCACGCAACGGGAGGCCGGCGAGAAGCGCCGCTTCGTCGAGATTCGGAGTGACGAGCGTGGCGAGCGGAAGCAGCCGCCGGAGCAGGATTTTTTCCGCCGCGGGTTGCAGCAGGCGCGCGCCGCTGGTGGCGCGCATCACGGGATCGACGACGAGCGGAACTTCGCGGTGCGCGCCGAAGAAATCGACAACCGTGCGAATGATCGCAGCAGAAAATAGCATTCCGGTTTTCACCGCGCCGGGGCGCAGTTCGGCGAACACCGCCTCGAGTTGCGCGCGCACCAGCGCCGGGGTCGCGGCTTGAAGCGCGCGCACGCCGCGCGGGTTTTGCGCGGTGAGGCACGTGAGCGCGCACGTGCCGTGAACCCCGAGCGCCGCGAACGCCTGGAGATCGGCTTGGATGCCCGCGCCACCGCCGCTGTCCGAGCCGGCGATGGTGAGGGCGATGGGCTGCTGCGGTCGCGATTTCATGGGCCGCGAGTCTGGGGAACCGACCGGGGCGAACGAGCGAAAAAGCGGGCGTTCGACGCACTTGGATTTTTAACCCGGAGACGCACAGAACGCGGGGGAACGGAGCGCCGAGCACCGGCTCGGCGTGAATCCACAGCGCCGAAGCTCGCCGAGCCGGTGCTCGGCGCTCCGCGGCGGTTGCTGTTTTTGCAACACGTCGGACTGGGGATCGGCGCTCCGATTCCGCGCGAGCGATGGCGCGCGTTCGGCGCCGCGCCGCGCCTTTGCGCGTGAAACTTGGGGCGCGCTGTTTACACTGCCGCCATGACCAACAACGCAGTCGCCGAAACTTTGCTCGAGATCGGGACGCTGCTGGAATTGAAGGGCGAGAATCCCTTCAAAACCCGCGCGTATCAAAACGCCGCGCGCACGCTCGAGGGCTTGGCCGAGCCGCTGGCGACGATCATCGCCGCGGATCGCTTGGCGGGCATCAAGGGCATCGGCGACGCGCTCCAACAAAAGATCACGGAACTCGTCACCACCGGGAAGCTGCGCTACTTCGAGGAGCTGAAAGCGTCCGTGCCCGCGGGCCTCGTCGCGATGCTCGCGATTCCCGGACTCGGACCAAAGAAGGTCAAAGCGCTCAACGACAAACTCGGCGTGACCAGCATCGAACAACTCGAGGCGGCCTGTCAGGCGGGCAGCGTCGCGGGACTCGACGGCTTCGGCGAAAAGACGCAGCAGAAAATTCTCGACGGCATCGCGCATCACCGGGCTTACGCGAGCAAGTTCCACCTCTGCACGGCCCTCTCGGTGGCCGAGCCGATTCTCGAGGCGTTGCGCGGTCACGCGGCGGTGAATCGCTGTGGCACCGCGGGCAGTTTGCGCCGCTGCAAAGAGGTCGTGGGCGACATTGATTTTCTCGTGTCGTCGAAATCACCCGCGGCGGTGATCGAATTTTTCACCAGCCGTCCGGGTATTGTCTCCGTGTCCGCGAAGGGCGACACGAAGGCGAGCGTGGTGTTGGAGGGCGGCATTCAGGCGGATCTGCGCGTCGTGACCGACGAGGAATATCCGTTCGCGCTGGCCTACTTCACGGGCAGCAAGGAACACAACATCGTGATGCGTCAGCGCGCGATCGCACGCGGCTTGCGGCTCAATGAATACGGCCTGTTTCGCTCGACGGAGGAAACGCGCGATCCCGCGCTGCGGCTGGCGTGCCACACGGAGGAGGAGATTTTTCGCGCGCTGGATTTGGCGTACGTGCCGCCCGAGTTGCGCGAGGATCACGGCGAATTTGCCGCCGCGGAAAAAGACGAAATCCCGCGCCTGCTCGAATGGACTTCGCTGCGCGGTTCGCTGCACAACCACTCGACATGGAGCGACGGGCGCAACTCGATCGCCGAAGTCGCCGCGCACGCGCAGGAATTGGGCTGCGGTTATTGGGCGATCACCGATCACTCGAAATCATCGTTTCAGGCGAACGGCCTCGATGTCGCGCGGCTGCGGCAACAATGGGTCGAGGTGAACGAACTCAACACCCAGTTCGCCGCGGAGGGCCATGAGTTCCGCCTCTTGCGCGGCTCGGAGGTGGACATTCTGCGCGACGGCTTGGATTTTCCCGACGCTGTGCTCGCGGAACTGGACGTGGTCGTCGCCAGCCTGCACGTGCCCGCGGGTGAAGAGGCGGAGAACACGCGGCGGCTGATTCACGCGGCGGAGAATCCTCACGTCCACATGCTCGGGCATCTCACCGGCCGGCTGCTGCTCGAACGCGAGCCGTACAAAGTCAATCAATCCGCGGTGATCGACGCGTGCGCCGAGACGGGCACATGGATCGAACTGAACGCGAATCCCTATCGCTGCGACATGGACTGGCGCTGGTGGCAATACGCGAAATCCAAGGGCGTGAAGTGCGTGATCAACTGCGACGCGCACCGGCTCGAGCACGCGAGTTTCCTCCGCTTCGGCGCGGGCATTGCGCGCAAGGGCTGGCTCACATCGGCCGATGTCATCAACACGCTGCCGTTGCCGGCGCTGCTGCGGGCGCTGGCGCAGAAGCGTGGAAAAAAATAAGTTGCCGCGCGAAATCATCATGCCCATCGAACCACCCGACAGTCATCACCTGCGCGCCGCGGAGGGCTGGCTCGAACTGGGCAACTGGCGCGAGGCCGACGCGGACATTGAGCGCATCACGCCGACCGTGCGGCTGGAGCCGGAGGTGCTCGCGTTGCGCTTCCACATTTTTTCCGCCGGCAAAGATTGGGCGCGCGCGCTGGCGGTGGGGGAGATTCTCGTGGCCATCGCGCCGGATCAAGCGGGCTGCTGGATTGATCGCTCGAACGCGCTGCATTACCTCGGCCGTTATCAGGAGGCGTTCGATCA
>JAYVOY010000500.1:0-3973 GCA_043757645.1 Verrucomicrobiota bacterium | reverse complement strand
CCGGAGGCTTGGTCGCGGAGGGCGAAGGCGGCGGCGAGGCGCGTGTTGGCGGTCGCGGCGGAGGCGGCATCGGCGGCGTGGATGAGGGCGAGCGTGTCACCGGCGCGCACGCGGGTCGCGGGCGGGGCGAGGATTTCGATGCCGACGTCGGGATTGATGACGGTGTCTTTGGTGAGGCGTCCGCCGCCGAGGTCGCGCACGATTTCGCCGACGATGCGGGCGTCGCAGGCGGTGACGAATCCGGTGCTGGTGGCTTGGTGTTCGACGACGACGGGCGCGGTGTTGCCCGCCTGAAGTTTGCGGCGGAAGGCGGCGAGATCCGCGCCTTGGGCGGCGAGGAGTTCATCCCATTTTTCGCGGGCGCGACCGTAGGCGAGCGTGCCGGCGGCTTGTTCGCGCGCGGTGTCGAGGCTGCGGACTTTGCCGGAGAGCACGAGGAGTTGCGCGGCGCATTCGAGGACGAGGTGGCGCAAATCGGCGGGGCCGCGGTCCTCGAGGCACGCGACGGCTTCGCGGACTTCGAGCCAGTTGCCGCAGGCGCGGCCGAGGGGGGCGCTCATGCCGGTGACGAGGGCGCGCGTGGGGACGTTGCATTCGCGCGCGAGATTGACGAGCGAGAGCGCGAGGGCGCGGGCCTGGCCGTGGTTGGGCATGAAGGCGGCGGTCCCGAATTTCACATCGATTACGAGGGCTTGGAGTCCTTCGGCGAGTTTTTTGGAAAGGATCGAGGCGGTGATGAGCGGGATGCTGGGCACGGTGCCGGTGACGTCGCGCAGGGCGTAAATTTTTTTGTCAGCGGGAATCATCGTCTCGGTCTGGCCACCCATCGCGACGCCGATTTGCTGCACCTGGCGGAGGAAGCGCTCGGGCGCGAGTTGCGTGGTGAAGCCGGGGATGGATTCGAGCTTGTCGAGCGTGCCGCCGGTGATGCCGAGGCCGCGGCCGGAAATCATCGGCACGCGGAGGCCGAGGCACGCGAGGAGGGGCGCGAGGGGCAGCGAGACTTTGTCGCCGATGCCGCCGGTGGAGTGTTTGTCCACGACGGGGCGGCCGTCGTTGGGGAAGACGAGTTGCTCGCCGGAGTCGCGCATCGCGAGGGTGAGCGAGCGCGTTTCCTCGGTGGAGAGGCCGCGAAAAAAAACGGCCATGAGAAAGGCGGCCATTTGGTAATCGGGAATCTCGCCCGCGGTGTAGGCGGCGACGGTCTGGCGGAGGTGGGCGTCCGTGAGCGGGAGGCCGTCACGCTTGGCTTCGATGAGGGCGAGGAAGTTCATGGGGTGCCGGGCGGTGGGTTATTCGGCGAGACAGTAGTGACGGATTTCGGAAAAGGGAAACCTCAGAAATGAAGACGGTCGCACGCGGGCGCAAGGAAACCGCTAAAGCGGTTGAAATTTCCCCCCGATTGATTTCACCCGGCTGAAGCCGGGTGCTAATGAGAAGGGAATCCGCGTCGCGATAAGCTCACGTCTGATCCACGAACCAAGGATCAACCCACAAACCGCCGCGCCGCCACCGTCGCGTTGTGGCCGCCGAAGCCGAAGGAGTTGTTCAGGATCGCCTCGATGCGCATCGGGCGCGCGGTGTGCGGGACGTAGTCGAGGTCGCACTGGGGATCGGGGTTTTCGAGATTGATGGTCGGCGGGGCGGTCTGGGTTTCGAGCGCCTTGCAGCAGAGGGCCATTTCGACCGCGCCGGCCGCGCCGAGCATGTGGCCGGTGGCGCCCTTGGTGGAGCTGACGGCGAGCTTGCGCGCGTGGTCGCCGAAGACGGTTTTGATGGCGAGGGTTTCGCAGATGTCGCCCTGCGGCGTCGAGGTGCCGTGGGCGTTGATGTAGGAAATGTCGGCGGGGTTCAGGCCGCTGGAGCGGAGGGCCATTTTCATGCAGCGGGCCGCGCCCTCGCCGTCGGGCGCGGGGGCGGTGATGTGATTGGCGTCGGCGGTGTTGCCGTAGCCGACCATCTCCGCGTAGATGCGCGCGCCGCGGGCTTTGGCGTGTTCGAGTTCCTCGAGGACGAGAACGGCGGAACCCTCGCCCATGACGAAGCCGTCGCGATCCTTGTCGAACGGGCGCGAGGAGCGTTTCGGATCGTCATTGCGCGTGCTCATCGCGCGCATCGCGCAGAAACCGCCGATGCCGAGCGGCACAATCGTCGCCTCGCAACCGCCCGCGAAAATGACCTGCGCGTCGCCCATCTTGATCGTGCGCCAAGCCTCGCCGAGCGCGTGGGTGGAGGTCGCGCACGCGGAGCAGGTAGCGACGTTCGGCCCGCGCAACTTGTGATACATCGAGAACATGCCCGAGGCCATGTTCAGGATGAGCATCGGGATCATGAAGGGCGAGAGGCGGCCGGGGCCTTTGGCGAGCAGGACGTTGTGTTGTTCCTCGGTGGTTTGCAGGCCACCGATGCCGGAGCCGATGAAGCAGCCGACCTCGTCGCGATTCACTTTTTCGAGGTCGAGGCCGGAGTCTTGCAGCGCCTTCCAGCCGGCATAAACGCCGAATTGCACGAAGCGGTCGGTGCGCCGCAATTCCTTCGGCGACGGCAGCGCGGGCGTGGGATCGAAGTTGCGGACCTCGGCGGCGATTTTGCAGTCGTACTGCGTGACGTCGAACGCGGTGATGCGGTCAATGCCGCACTGCGAGCGGATGACATTATCCCACACGGCGCCGATGTCGTTCCCCAGTGAGGAGACGACGCCGATTCCGGTCACGACCACACGGCGTCCTGCGCCAACCGATGACATAAAAAGAAAAAGGGCAGCTTGGAGTGCGTGGAGCGCCGCTGCCCTGAAAGAATTGCCGGATCAGTGCTTGCTGCTCTCGTCGATGTATTTGATCACGTCGCCGACAGTTTGGAGCTTCTCGGCCTCTTCGTCGGGAATGTCCTGACCGAACTCCTCCTCGAGCGCCATCACCAGCTCCACGGTGTCGAGCGAGTCCGCGCCCAAGTCCTCGATGAACTTGGCCTCGGGGACCACTTGATCGGCCTTGACGCCCAATTGCTCGACGATGATTTCCTTGATCTTCTGTTCGTTGGATTTTTCAGCAGCCATGATAATTCCTGTATTTTTTCGAGTGTCTAAGTGAGGGCCAAATCAGCGTCAAGCCCGGTTCATTTTCCGCAATTCCGTCCGGTTGGCGGCGCGTTTTGCAAACGTGCGCCAGCCAAAAGCGTGTTCTCTGTAACGGTGGCCCGGTTGCGCGTCCAGCACCATTTTCGCCGCGAAAATAATGTGGGCGCACGCGGGGGGCAAACCCGGCGGCGGCCTGTGGTGGCGGGGCGGAGCGCGGCGTGTACGCCGCGGCACGATCCGCATCGAATGGGGCGTTCGTTTGGCGTTCGTGCCCGCTCCGCGTGCGTGCGGGGAAGCGGCGTACACGCCGCGCTCCGGCCGCGTTTCAACGGCATGGTTCCGGTTAAGTTCCAAACCGTCCCGCCGATAACCCGACAGGATCACGATGGAAAGAGCGACCGCACGGCTTCTGGTGCCGCGCCGGAACAGGTATCTGGGTTCAGATTTTCTGCCCCGCTTTTTTCTCCGGCGATCCGCGCCGAAAAACTGGAAAACTGGAAACATCATCCGCATGAAAACTCAACTCGCTGTTCTGAAATCCCTTCGTCGCGCCCTCGCCACCGGCGCGCTCGTCGCGCTGTGCGCGGCGGTCGTGCCCGCGTGGGCCGCGACCGCCGCCGCGCAATCCAAGGGCGATGTGCAAATTTCGCTGGTCGCGCGCAAGGTCACAACCGGCGCGGACGGCAAGGAAAAATTGCTCGCCGCCGACACCGCGCGGCCCGGCGAGGTGATTCAGTACGACGCGGTGTATCAGAACAAGGGCCAGCGCGAAGTCCACAAACTCGCGCCGACGCTGCCGATTCCCGCCGGGATGGAATTGGTCGCCGAGAGCGCCGTGCCTGCGGCGGCGTTTGCGAGCCTGGACGGCCGCACGTTTGCGCCGTTCCCGCTCGTGCG
>JAYVOY010000499.1:0-3974 GCA_043757645.1 Verrucomicrobiota bacterium | reverse complement strand
GCGGATGCCGTTGATCGGATGCTCGTCGATGAGGTTTGGGTAGATGCCCTCGATGCGGTCGGGATGGTAGAAATTGATGCCGACGTAGAAGTAGAGCGGCACGATCGGCAAGTCGTCGTGGATGAGAATGGTCTCGGCCTGCTGGAGGAGCGTCTCGCGTTTTTTGGGATCGATCTGGCGGTTGGCCTCCTTGATCAACGCGTCGTAGCGGGGGTTGTTCCAGCCGGTGCGGTTGTTGCCGTTGTTGCTCAGAAACATATCGAGGAACGTGTTCGGATCCTTGTAGTCGCCGATCCAACTGCTGCGGCAAACGTGGTAATTCGTCTTGGATTGTTCGCTGAGATAGACCTTCCACTCGACTTGGTGGAGTTCCATTTCGATGCCGAGTTCCTTCTTCCACATATCTTTCAACTCGATCGCGATTTGCTCGTGGCCGCGGCTGCTGTTGAAAAGATATTGAAACGGCGGAAAGCCTTTGCCCCCGGGGAAGCCCGCGTCGGCGAGCAGTTTTCGCGCGGCGTTCGGGTCGTAACCAATGCCCTCGGGCGGGCGGTAATTCGCCATGCCTTTCGGCGTGAGATGCGTCGCGACTTTTTCGCCGGCCTTGGTGATGCGTTCGACGATGCGCTGCTTGTCCACCGCGAGCGCGAGGGCTTGGCGGACGCGCGGATCGTCGAAGGGTTTTTTCGTCACGTTGTAGCGATAGAAGTAGGTGCCGAGATAATCGAAGTTGTGGCAGTCGGGGCGCTTCCGTAGAAGGTCCATGAGTTCGGCGGGGACGAGGCCCTTGTCCCAGATGATGTCCGCGCCGCCGGTTTCGTAGAGGTTCAACGCGACGTTCGGCTGATCGCACGGGATGAAGTCCACGATCTCGTTGAGCACGTTGGCGGCGTCCCAGTAACGCGGATTTTTGCGAACGCGAATCTTGTCGTTCACGCGCCAGAAATCGAGCGTGTAGGCGCCGCTGAGGGGGCGGTTCGGGGCTTTCATCCAGCGGTCGCCGTACTTCTCGATGGTCGCGCGATGCACGACGGCGAGCGTGCGAAACGCGCAGAGATCGAGGAAGAACGGCGTGGGGCTTTCGAGAGTGACGCGAAGCGTGCGGGCGTCGAGGGCCTGCACGCCGAGTAACGTGGAGTTGGTGATTTTTCCGGCGTTAAAGTCCTCGCCGTTTTTGATGTAGAAAAGTTGGCCCGCGTAATCGGAGGCCGTGTTGGGATCGAGCACGCGTTGCCACGAATAAACAAAATCCGGCGCGGTGATCGGCTCGCCGGTGGACCACACGGCGTTGGAGCGCAGATGAAAGGTGTAAACGGTGCCGTCGGGCGAGAGGTCCCAGCGTTCGGCGATGGCAGGCAGCGCGTCGGCGGTCTTCGGGTCGATGCGCGTGAGGCCCTCGAAAAGCGAGCCGACGACGCGGCCGTCGGGTTGGCCGGTGATGATCGCGGGGTCGAGGGATTCGGGTTCCGCGCCGTTGATGATGGTGAGGTCGGCGGGTGGTTCGCTGCTGGCGCAACCGCCGAGGAACAGCGCGGCGCTCAGGGCGAAAAACAAAACCGCCGCGCTTCGGGTGAAGCGCGGCAGACGCGGAAGTTTAAGGAAAAAATCGCCCGGCAATTCTTGGTTACTTCGCAAGACGCGCGGTGCGGCTTTCATGCTGGCCCATCACTTTTTCACCGGCGCGGGCGCGGCGGGCGACGGCGTGGGCGACGGCGTGATCACGACCGGTTGCGTCTGAGTCGGAGCCGCGGCGGCGGGCTTGTTCGTCGTCGGCGCGACGGGCGCAGGCGCGGGCTTCACTGCGGGCGCGGCCGTGGCGGGGGCGGCGTTGCTCGGCGTGATGGTGATGGTGTTCGTCGCCGGAATCGCGGCGGGCACCGTGTTGGCGGGCGGTACGATTTGCGTGTTCGGCGTGCCGGGCACGGGCAGCGCGGGCGCGGGCGCGGCGGCGGCTTTTTGATTCAACTTGTCTTTGATGTTCTGCGTCTTGCTCGCCGCGCGGTTCGAACCGAGCACGGAGAGGATCAGCGACAGCACGAGGAACATGCCCGCGGCGTATTTGGTGGTCTTGGTCAGGACGTTGCCGGAGCCGGGTCCGAACAGCGCGTCGGTGGCACCGCCGCCGAACGCCTGGCCCATGCCGGCTTCCTTTTTCGGAAGCTGCATGAGGACGAGGAAAATGAGGAGGAGACAGTCCATCACCAGGATGAACGTGAGGAGGCCGATGAGAAATCCCATATTGTTTGCTGCTTAAATTGAGTTTTTTACGATGTCGGAGAAGCTCCGCACTTCCAAGGCCGCGCCGCCCACGAGCGCGCCGTCCACGTCGGGCAGGCTCATGAGTTCCTTGGCATTGGCGGGTTTGACGGAGCCGCCGTATTGGATGCGCACGCGGCGGGCCACGGCGTCATCGAAGAGTTCGACGAGGAGCCGGCGGATGAACGCGTGGACCTGCTGCGCCTGCTCGGCGCTCGCGGTCTTGCCGGTGCCGATGGCCCAGACGGGTTCGTAGGCGAGGATGCTCTCGGACATCTGCTCCTTGGTCAGGCCGACGAGCGAACCGCGAATTTGTTTGCCGACGACGGCTTCGGTCTGGCCGCCCTCGCGTTCCGCCAAAGTTTCACCGACACAGATGATCGGCTTGATCGCGGCGGCGTGCGCGGCGAGGGCTTTTTTGGAAACGCCCGCGTCGGTCTCGTGGAAAAACTGGCGGCGTTCGGAATGGCCGAGAATCACGTAGCGCACGCCGAACTCGCGGAGCATTCCGGCGGCGATCTCGCCGGTGTAAGCGCCGTAGTTGTGCTCGCTCATGTTTTGCGCGCCGAGGCGAATCTTGGGATCGACGAGCACCTTGGAAACCTCGCTGAGCGCGGTGAACGGCGGGCAGACAACGATGTCGATCTCGAGCTGCTTGGTGCCGGCCAATTCGAGGTACAGTCCCTGCGCCAGCGCTGCCCCCTCGGAGGCAGTTTTGTTCATTTTCCAATTGCCGGCAATGATGAGCTTGCGGTCCTTGTTCATTCGTGGGGGGATGCTTCGGAGTGCGGGAAAAGTTGGGGAAATTATTTTTCGGAAAGCGCCGCGACGCCGGGGAGCACGCTGCCCTCGAGGAACTCGAGGCTCGCGCCGCCGCCGGTGCTCATGAACGTGACCTGACTGCCGAGGCCGGCCTGATTGATCGCTTTCACGCTGTCGCCGCCGCCGATGATGCTCTTGGTGCCGTTGTCCTGCGTCGCCGCCACAACCGCGCGGGCAATGGCAAAAGTGCCTTCGGAAAAACGCTGGTCCTCGAACATCCCCATCGGGCCGTTCCACAAAATCGTCTTCGCGCCGCGCACCACTGCGCTGTAACGCGCAATCGTCGCGGGGCCAATGTCGAGGCCCTCGGTGTCGGCGGGAATGTCCGGCGCGGAATTCACGCGCGGATTTTGGAGATCGAAAATCGCGCGGCCTTTTTTGTTCACCTTGCCGGAATCCACCGGCGTCGCGACGACGTTGTCGGACGGCAGCAGAAATTTCACCCCGCGGTCTGCGGCCTTGGCGAGCGCGCGGACGGCGACCGAAGTCGCGTTGGGTTCGATCAGCGATTTCGCGGTTTGGTAACCGAGCGCGAGCTTGAACGTGTAGGCCATCGCGCCGCCGATGAGAATCGTGTCGGCTTTTTCCAGCAGGCGGTCGATGACCTTGATTTTGTCGGAAACTTTCGCGCCGCCGAGAATGACCACGAACGGCCGCGCCGGGGCTTCGAGTTCGTCGCCGAGGAATTTCAATTCGCGTTCCAGCAACAGGCCGGCGGCGCATTGGCCACCGCGTTGGGCGAGCACGCGCGCGGCACCCTCGGTCGAGGCGTGGGCGCGATGGGCGGAGCCGAAAGCGTCGTTCACGTACACGTCCGCGAGACTCGCGAGGCGCGCGGCGAACGCGGGGTCGTTGGCCTCCTCCTCGTTGTGGTAGCGGACGTTTTCGAGGAGGAG
>JAYVOY010000498.1:0-3975 GCA_043757645.1 Verrucomicrobiota bacterium | reverse complement strand
GGCTCGCCGTTGGCTCGCCTTGCCCCCGGCTAAGGTCCCCGGCCCCTCCGGGGCGGACACCGGGCCAGACGCTGCTTGGTTATCCACCGAAAACAGCGGGGAACCAATTCCGCCTTTCCAGCCCTTCGCGCCCGGAAAACCCAGCCAAAACACCCTTCCCGACCGTGGGTAGGGTGCGCCTGTCCCCCAGCGCGCCGGTAGGGCATTCGGACGATCCGGCGGCGCGCAGAGGACTGCCGCCCTACCAGCCTTGGGCCATAGTTGGCGTCTGACCAGTCCGGGCACGCGACTGGCAAGAGCAGGCATCCATCGGAGAATCCCAAAGGGATTCCGGCCGCCAGCCCAAGGTTGCGCAGCTACCTTGGGAACCGAATTACCGGGCACCCCACCCCAACGGGGTTGTGGCAACGCCCGGCGACAATGGCACAACCCCGTTGGGGCTGAACGGAAAGCCGGGGACGGTGCGCTGGGTGTATTGGTTCAACGCATTGGCGGTGTAAGTTTCGACGCGGAGGTTGGAGCCCTGGCGTTGCCGCCGTGGGCGGCGGTGCGGCGGTTGCCGATGTCATCAAAGCCATACTCGAACTGCTGGCCGGCGACGGGGGTACCGTCGGCCCAGTAGCGTTTGCCGGAGATGACTTGGCCGAGGGAGTCGTATTGGTAAATCCAGTAGGAGCCGTCGGCGTGGGTGGTGCGGATGCGTTGGATGTCGGAGGTCACTTGTTTCGCGGTTTCAACCCGTCCGTGCCGATGTCGAGCAGTGATCCATCTACGACATGTCGTCAAACTCAAGAACTGCCCCCTCAATGCTCGGTTAGCGAGCCTCCTTCGTCTAGTGACTACGCCGTGGACCAGATTCACTGGCAGACAGCAACTCAGAGTAAAC
Source organism: Verrucomicrobiota bacterium (assembly GCA_043757645.1). GTDB lineage: Bacteria > Verrucomicrobiota > Verrucomicrobiia > Limisphaerales > BJHT01 > BJHT01. The sequence goes on along the minus strand of JAYVOY010000498.1, from coordinate 3,089 downwards.
TTCGTGAAGCCAGTCCAAAGAACTCCCTTCCTTACCTTCCAATTGATCTCCGATTGTTTCACACAAACGCCTCAAAGCAGTTCGCGCTTCGCTGTTCGAACGATGCGCTGCAATTAGCTCATTGAAAACGGGACAACCATGTTGTCTAATTAAGCTAACGCACGCTTCACGCCTAACTAACTCCACGTTATCGCGTGCTAAGTCTAGTAGCCCATTTATTACAGTATCGCTGCGCGAAGACTTTCCATATGCGTGGGCAACCCAATATCTAACTTCAGCAATTGCTGATTTAATATATTCTTTCATTGCCTCCTCGATGTTGGCCGGGGGCAACGCACATAGCGCCATCACCACAACTTCTCTGATATTCGGTGGTATGTGATCAAATTGAGCCCGTAGAAAATCAGCACCACTCAACCCTCCCTTTTCGACAAGAAACACCGCGATTCTCAATGCAACTTCAAAATCGGACTCTTCGACAAATTTTAATCGAGCAAGTTCCCCGAAACTCGCGATTTGCTCCGGTTCCGCCGGATCGCCGACTGCCCCCCAAAAACTGTATCGATCAGATGCGTCCCTGGAAGATGCAAACCCTTTGAGGGTCGCGAACCTTTCTCGCCAATCAAACTTGCGCAATTCGGCGATGGTATCCCACTCTTTATTGCCACTGACCAACATCGAAAATAAGATGGCGATTTCCGTGCTCATGTGTTTACTCGAAGAGGTTCAGCAGCACTGAAGCGCCGATTGTGACACAGCATTTTGCTGCGCACTTAACGTATTCAGCAGCACACATGTTGAAGTCTATAAGATATTCCGACCAAACTAAATCTATGCGTCCATCTGCCAATATTACATCCGGCATCTTAGCAGCAGTCTCCATTTCGGACTCCAGGGTGGTGAAGGCCTTGTCGAGGCCGTCGCCCAATTCTTGAGCACAGACGGCAATGCATCCGGCCACGGCTACAGCTCCGAGAAATTTGAGTTGCGCGGCACCGCTGTTCCTCTTGGCGGAATTGACTCGCTTGGCAAATTTGCCAGCCGTTTTGAACGCCTGGCCCTGAGCTGGATTAGTAGCATTAAGTTTCGCCTGGATTTGTGAAACAAACTTATTCGCATCCTTTTCTGACATCCCTTTAGTCTGTGTCTTGATCCATGTCTTCAGATTCTCGATTCCGTTGCCAATTCCTTGCAAAGCCTTGACTGCCTCATCTATGGTCATTAAACCACTAGGGTCATACCAATTGATGGAATCGTTGCTTACGAAACAATATAAGGCCAGACCACCTTGTTCTTCTATCGGATCCCTGCTCAACCACCTCCCCGTCCCCGCATCATAATCCCGATACAAATACTTCACGCGGCGAGTGAGGTCGTCGGTGAACTGGGTGCTGAAGCGGAGGGAGTTGGCGCGGGCGGCGGGGCCGGTGGCGCGCAGGGTGTTGCCGAAGGGGTCGTATTCGTAGCGGGCGCTCTCTTGTCCGCTATCGGCGTTCATCAGCGCGCTCACGTTGCCGTTGGCGTCGGCACAGGCGCGGTGGGTGGAGGGTTGAGAGGTGGAGAGTTGAGTGATGGCCAGCAGGCCGCCGATGCCGCCGGCTTCATCGAAGGTGCCGCTGAGGTCGAGGCGGAGGGCCGCGAGTTGGTCGCTGTCCACGCTCAGGAGAAATGTGTCGTAGGGCTTCAGCTCGCTGCTGGCGGGGGGGAGGTTGGTGATGCCATTGGTGGTGGCCACGTTGGTGGTGCTGGTGCCCCCCAAGGCAATGGTGGTGGCGTTGCTCAGGATGTTTAACTGGGCGGTCCAGCCCACGATCAACTCGGCAGGCCGTTGCTGGCTCTGGAGCCAGGGTGCGGCGGCGTCAGGCCGGGCAAGTTGGCGGGTGAGATTGGCCGGGGTGGGGACGGCGGAGCGGGCTTCCAACGCGTTCATGGTCCCGAGGGCGGCGGCCCCGGTGCTCTTCAGGCCGGAGGCGCGCGCCAAGGAGACGGCCAGCCCCAGACACACAGCGAGGATTTGAAGGGTAGCTTTGATTTTCATGGGAATCCTTGGGGGTAACTTCGTGACAATGCGAAACAATTATTCAAGTGGGGTGTGGACGCGCAGGCGGGGACTCAGTCCCTGATGGGAGGTGACCGAGGGTTTCAACGGGTTCCGGCCTTGGCGGACTTTCACCAGATCGCCGAAGCCATCGCCCAAGGTGTTGACGGCGCGCGGGTTGGTGCCCCGGGGCAGTTCGTCGAGGTCACTCAGCCGTAACGATGCAGTAGGTAGGACCACCGCCGTCTCGGCGGCTCCCACCGTCCAAACGGGGCGAACGCGCGGATTTTCCGCAGCCCAAAATGCCCACTGAATAGGGACCCGAAAGCTCGCGGACAATTTGCCCCCTCGGACTTTCCCACGCCCTGAGCCGCCGAGACGGCGGCGGTCCGTCCATTGCATGGTTACGGCCACGCCCGGCCCCGGTCATTGATGACTTTTAGAAATACCCCGCCTTCTTCCGGTCTTCCATCGCGGCTTCGCTGGCTTTGTCGTCGGCGCGGGTGCCGCGCTCGGTCACGCGAGCAGCGGCGACCTCGCCGATGATGTCGTCCACGCTTTCGGCGGGGCTGTCAATCATGCCGGTGCTGATCATGTCGGCTATGGTGCGGACGCGGCAGATCATTTTCTTGACCGGCTCCTTCGCGGTCGGGCGCGCGCCGGCGTAAGGGTCGGGCTTCGCGGCGTCGGTGTGTGCAGGCGGGACGGGCAGCCATTGGCCACCGCGACGGAAACATTCGCGCTCGTGGCTGAAGTAAATGTTCGGCACCTCCAGCTTCTCTTTCTTGATGTATTCCCAGACATCCATCTCGGTCCAGTTGGAGAGCGGGAAGACACGCATGTTTTCGCCCTGGTTGAGGCGCGCGTTGTAGACGTTCCAGATCTCGGGACGCTGGTTCTTCGGATCCCACTGGCCGAAGGCGTCGCGGAAGCTGAAGAAGCGTTCCTTGGCGCGGGCCTTTTCCTCGTCGCGCCGGGCGCCGCCGATGCAGCAGTCGAACTTGAACTCGTCGATCGCGCCGAGCAGCGCGGGCGTCTGGAGCTGGTTGCG
>JAYVOY010000497.1:0-3983 GCA_043757645.1 Verrucomicrobiota bacterium | reverse complement strand
TAGAGGCGTTCGAGGTTGCGTCCGCCCCAGACGCGTTCCTTGAAAATGGGGCGGAAGGTGAGCGGATACAGCATGGGGCGGGGCGCGGGAAAAATTTCGTCGCAGCGAAAAATTTCGCGCGCGATCAGGCAGCGGCTTTGGGTTCCTCGAAGCGGCCGAGCGCGCGGAATTTCGCGTAGCGCTGGCGCAGGCGGTCGCCGACGGAGAGGGCGTTGAGGGCCTCGAGGTGTTTCAGCAAATGCGTTTTGAGCGTCGCGGCCATTGTGGTGGGATCGTTGTGCGCGCCGCCGAGTGGCTCGGGGATGACTTCGTCCACGATGCCGAGTTCGAGGAGGTCGATGGCGGTGATGCGGAGCGCGGCGGCGGCTTTCGCGGCGGCGTTGCGGTCCTTCCACAGAATCGCGGCGCAACCCTCGGGGCTGATGACGGAGTAGTAGGCGTTTTCGAGAATGAGGATGCGGTCGGTGACGCCGATGCCGAGCGCGCCGCCGGAGCCGCCTTCGCCGATGACGACGGAGATTAGCGGGACTTCGAGCAGCATCATCTCGCGGAGGTTGACGGCGATGGCTTCGGCGATGTGGCGCTCCTCGGCACCGATGCCGGGATACGCGCCGGCGGTGTCGATGATGGTGATGATGGGGAGGCCGAAATTATTGGCCAGGCGCATCAGGCGCAGCGCCTTGCGGTAACCCTCGGGATGCGCGGAGCCGAAGTTGCGTTTGATGTTTTCCTTGGTGTCGCGGCCTTTTTGCGTGCCGATGACCATGACCTTGTGGTCGCCGAGCCGCGCGAAGCCGCCGACCATCGCGCGGTCGTCGGAGAACAAACGGTCGCCGTGAAGTTCGGCAAAATCGGAGAAGGTCGCGGCAAGGTAATCGAGGGTGAAGGGGCGTTTCGGATGGCGCGCGAGCTGGATGCGCTGCCACGGGGTGAGGTTCGTGTAAATCTCGCGCGTGGTGTCGGCGAGCTTCTTTTCGATCTGGGCGATTTCGCTCTCGAAACTGATGTCCATCGCGTGCTGCTCGGGATGGTTGCGGAGTTCTTCCAGTTTGCGTTGGAGTTCAAAGATCGGCTTTTCGAAGTCGAGCTGATGCTTCATGTGGAAAAAATTCTAAAGAGCGGGGACGGGGGAGGCAACGCGGAATTCCGGCGGCGGGACGGGAAGACGGCGGGACCGCGAGAGGGGGAGATGCGGAGTGGAATTCCCCCAAAAAAAGTATCAGCGCCCGGCGCGCGCGACTTTCGCTCACCACACTTCCACCGGCCCCTTGGGCACCGGAATCGCGGTGCGGGCGGCGACGGCGGGGTCTTGCATGAAAGACGCGATCATCGGCGGGGGCGCGTATTGCGGGCGCAATTTCCCCGCGTCGTCGAGAAACTGCCGCCGCCATTGTTGGTAGCGCGTGAGGATTTCGTGAAATTCCGCGCGCGTGTTCACCAGCACGACGCGTTTGTTGAAGTCGTTCGCGGGGCCGAAGCGCTTCGAGTACCACGGCGCGACTTTGCGAAACATCCGGCAGCCCAATTCCTCGCCGAAGACCTCGACCATCAAATCCAAATGCCGGCACATCACGCGCACGCGCTCCTCGAACGCGGGTTCGGGCGGCACCTCGCCGGTGTCCAACAGGTGCCGCGCGTGGACGAAAATCCACGGATTGTAAAACGCGCCGCGCCCGATGCTCACGCCCGCGCAGCCGGTTTCCTCGGCCATCATTTTGGCGGCCTGCGGCGTCGTCACGTCACCGTTGCCGATCACTGGAATGCCGCGCACCGCGGCGACCACGGCGCGGATTCCCGCGAGATTCACGGTGCCGCCGAAGCCCTGCTCGCGCGTGCGGCCATGCACGAAAACACCCGCCACGCCGACGTCCTCGAGCGCGCGCGCGAGGTCGGGCGCGGTGAGATTGTCGGCGTCCCAGCCGAGGCGCATTTTGGCGGTCACGGGGATTTTCACGGCGTTGACCATGCCCTTCACGAGCGCGGCGGTGCGGTCGAGTTCGGTCATCATGCTCGCGCCGCCGCCGACGCGGCAGACCTTGCGCACGGGGCAGCCCATGTTGATGTCGATGGACGCGATGCCAATGGATTCGAGATACGCCGCGGCGTCGCGCATTTCCTCGGGCACGGAGCCGAAGAGTTGCACGGCGAGCGGACGGTCCGCGGCGTTGGTCTCGATGAGCTTGAGGGCTTTGCGGTTTTTCTCGAGGAGCGAGCGCGCGTTGACGAGATCGGTCGTCGCCAAATCCAGCCCGCCCAACTCGCGGATCGTGAGGCGGAACGGGAGGTTGGTGTAACCCGCCAGCGGCGAGAGGAACAAATTGGAGCGGAGCTTCAGCGAACCGAGTTGCAACATCGGCGCGCAGTATGCCACGGCGGGGAAATTATTGAACCGCGGAACGGGAAAATTCCGCGAACGCGGAAACGGGGGAACGGAATTTGGCCCGCAGAACACGCGGAATGACGGGGAAAAAGAAAAAGACGAGGAACGAGAGAGTGAAGCGAGATCGGGGCGGGAGAAGCTGGCGATGGGCGAAGGCGATTTTGTACTGCGGTGGCAGAGCGCAGCGGCGACACCGCTTTCGAGCGTGCGGGGACCGCGCAAAAATCCGCGCACGTTGAGCGCACGCCGGAGTCGGCGTTTACGCCGCTTCGGCATCCGCACGGCTTGGGGCGAAAGAATGTCGCGAGTTGTCGCGACGGTGAAGCGGCGTAAACGCCGCGGTCCGGGTGCGTCGATTCATTCGAGCGGGCCGCGTGCGTTCGAAAGCGCCGTCGCCGCTGCGCTCTGCCGGCGCAGTACAAAACGAGCGCCGCGGCTCCTGATGGGTTGGCCGCTCCGACTTCGGAGGGCGGACTTTTCACCCGAGTCTCTCTGTGTTCATCGCGCCGTTCCCGTCGTCATTCGCGCTTCGTCATTTCTCGCGGCACCAGCGCTGCGCTTTCATCTCGGAGCGCGGCAGCGTCGCGGTGGGGACGAGTTCGACGGGCAGGCGCAGGTTGAAGGCTTCCTCCAATCGCTTCTCCAAATTGCGCGCGACGGTCGTGCCTTCGTCGGCGGCGGCGCTGCCCGCGCGGTTCGGCGCGAGTTCGATGCGCAGGCGCAGTTCCGTCATCGCGCGCGTCTCGCTGATCACGACTTGATATTCACCAATTCCCTCGCAGCGGCGCACGACGGCCTCGATGGCGGAGGGATACAAATTCACGCCGCGCACGATCACCATGTCGTCGGTGCGCCCGAGAATTCCGCCCGCCAGCGCGAGTTCGCAGCGGCCGCAGGCGCAGCGTTCGTCGGGGTTCGTTGGGGCCTTCACCAAGTCGCCCGTGCGATAGCGCAGGAGCGGCGAACCATCGCGTCCGAGCGGCGTCAGCACGAGTTCGCCGGTTGTGCCGGGTGTCGTCGCCGCGTCGGTTTTGGTGTCGATCACCTCGGCGAAATAGGCGTGTTCGAGCACATGCAAAACGCCGGGCCGCGCGGGGCATTCGCAAGTCACCGGGCCGACCTCCGTCATGCCGTGATGATCCCACACGCGCGCGCCGGGCCACGCGGCTTCGAGACGTTCGCGCGTCGCGGGCACGCTGCCGCCGGGTTCGCCCGCGACGAGAATTTTTCGCACGTGCGATTCCGAGAGATTGATTTTTTCCTCCGCCGCAACTTCCGCCAGACGCGCGGCGTAACTCGGCGTGCAACACAGCACCGTCGCGCCCGTGTCGCAGATCGCGCGCAGCCGCGCGGCGCTCCCGAGTCCGCCGCCGGGAATGCAGAGGCAGCCGAGTCGTTGCGCCGCGTCGAACGCGAGCCAGAAGCCGAGGAAAGGTCCGAAGGAAAATGCAAAATAAACGCGGTCCGCCGCGGTCACTCCGGCCACGCGAAAAATTTCCACCCAGTTGGTCACCATCCAGTCCCAACTCTCCGGCGTGTCGAGCCAGCGCAGCGGCGCGCCCGAGGTACCGCTGGTCTGCGTGAAGCGCGTGTAGCGCGCGAG
>JAYVOY010000496.1:0-3998 GCA_043757645.1 Verrucomicrobiota bacterium | reverse complement strand
GTGAATTCATAAGGGTTTCGGTGATGGGTTTAGCCGACGCTCGCGCGGAGGCGCAATTCATTTGCCGGGCGAATGGGGTGAATGCGGACGCTGTGCTTGCAGTGCGGCGCGGTGCGGACGCCGGGAGCCGCCGGGACGGCGGCGCGACGGGGGCAGTGCGCGAATGCGCCCGACCCAGCTTGCAGGCGCATTTGAAGCTTTGTCCGCGCTCCGTTCTGCGGCACTCTCGTGTCATGTCTGGATTAATTGCCATCGTCGGCCGGCCCAATGTGGGCAAGTCCGCGCTCTTCAATCGCATCGCCGGGCGGCGCATTGCCATCGTGCATGACGAGCCGGGCGTGACCCGCGACCGCATCACCGCCGAGGCCGAGTGGAACGGCCGCCCGTTCACGCTCGTCGATACTGGCGGCATCGGCCTGCTGCGCGGCGAGAAATCGGCGGACCTCATCACCGCCGCGGCGTTCGATCAGGTGCAACTGGCGATTGAATCGGCCAACGTCATCGTGCTCGTCGTCAACGTGCAGGAGGGCGTCGTGCCGCTTGATCGCGAGGTCGCCCAACGCCTGCGCCAGTGCGGCAAGCCCGTGCTCGTCGCGATCAACAAGGTGGACAACTTCCGCGCCGAGGCGGGCATGGATGATTTCGCCGAACTCGGCTTTGAAAAACTTTTCCCCGTCACCGCCATTCACGGTTACGGCATGGAGGCGTTGATGAACGCCGCGATGATTTTCCTCCCGCCGCCGCCCACCGAGGACGCCGCCGCCACGGAGATTCGTCTCGCCGCGCCGTGGCCCGAAGGTCCGCTCAAGCTCGCCATCGTCGGCCGCCCCAACGTCGGCAAAAGCTCGATCATCAACGCCCTCACGCGCTCGGAACGCGTCATCGTCTCGCCCATCGCCGGCACCACGCGCGACTCGGTGGACGTGCCCTTCGAGGTCGAGACTGACGGCGTGCGCGAGCAATACGTGCTCATCGACACCGCGGGCATTCGCAAGTCCCGGAGCATCGCCGATTCCGTCGAGTTCTACAGCGTCAAGCGTTCCGAGGATTCCATCGCGCGCGCCGACGTCGTCGTCTTCGTCCTCGATGCCGAATCGGGAATCCTCGAGCAGGACAAAAAAATCGCCGACCGCATCGTCGAGAACCGCAAGGCCTGCATCATCGTAATCAACAAGTGGGACCTCGTGACCGAGAGCGTCCGCAAGGCCCGCGAGAAGGAACTCGCGCGCACCGAGAATCTGAAAAAATACGAGCGCGGCCCGAAGGTGATGACGACCCTCGGCGAGTTCGGCCAATGGGTGCAGGAGAAATTATTCTTCCTTGATTACGCACCCGTGATTTTCACCTCGGCCACCAGCGGCTATCACCTCGATCGCCTGCTCGAAGCCGTCCGCTACGTCGCCGCGCAGTTGCAGCAAAAAATCCCGACCGGCCTGCTGAACCGCACGCTGCAAGACGCCATCGAGCGCCGCCAGCCCATCAGCGCCGAGGGCCACCGCTTGAAATTTTTCTACGCCACGCAGGTCCGGCTCGCGCCGCCGACCTTTCTCCTCTTCGTCAATCGCGACGAATTGTTCTCGCCCGTTTACACGAAATATCTCGCCGACCAGATGCGCGCCGCCTTCGGCTACGAAGGCTGCCCCCTCTTGATGGTGCCCAAGCCGCGCCCCCAAACCATCGACCCCGTCCGGCGCAATTCGCCGGGCAACGTCAAGCCCGCCAAACCGCCCCGCCGCGGCCACGCCCGCAAGCGCTCGCCCGGCGTGGACCGCAGCCATCGCAGGCCGCGGAAATAGCGGGGGAATTTTCGCGCGCGGCCACGTGGGGCAATCACCGCAGTGTGGCGACGTGCGGATAATTCAGAATCTTCCCATCCGTGGTCACCAGTGTCAGTCGCTCGATCCGCGCGGTGGCGATGAGGATGCGATCCGCCGGGTCGCGGTGAATCGGACCGCTCAGGCTGTAAGCCTCCGCCACGATTTCCGCCGTCACGGGCAGGCACGGCCAGCCGTTGCGACGCAGCACCTCCTTCCACCACAGCCGCCAGTGCCGCGTTAGTTTCAACTTGCCCCGCTCGACCGCGCACGCCACCTCCCCGATGGACACCGCGGAAACAAACACTTCGGAATCGGGCGCTTGGATGGCGTCGGTTGCCGAGTCCGACAAATCCCCCGTGTTCTCCACGAAGAAAATGAGCGCGCAGGTGTCCAGCAGAAATCTCATGCGCGCCTCACTGCAACATTTCCCACTCGTCCTCGGGAATGAGTGGATCGGTCAGATCCCCGCGGATTTTCACGGTGCCCTTCATCGAGCCGAGCTTGCTGCGGTTGGTGTGTTTGCCGTTGCCGCCTGTCACCCGCTCAAACCGCGCCACCGGCACATTGCGCCGGCACACGACAACCTCTCCGCCAGCCTCCACCAGTGCCAGAAACTCCGGCAACCTGTTCTTCAACTCGGCCACATTCACCAGCGTGCTCATGGCCGACAACTTGGCCATGTTGGCGGCCAAGTCAAGTTTCCGCCGAGAACCCGCATTTGCTTCCAAAGTCCCGGCGGCCCCGTGTTTGCAACGCCGTGAATCCTCGCTGTGGATGTTTCGGCTCAGATTCCGGGCGTGCCGCGCGGTCGGGTGTGAAATGGCGTTGAAGTCTCGCCCCTCGATTCCCACAAGCGGGTTTGTGGAAATTGGCCGGGCCTCCGAACTCACGGCAGCGGCAGTCCCTTGGGCGAGCGGATGAGTTCGACCTGGTTCGAGCGCACCAGATAAACGGTGTTGGGCGTGAAGGGCGGGGCGACCGTGGAAGACGGCGTGGCCGGCGCATTGGGCTGGCCGTGCGGACGTGAGCCGCCGCCGGAGTTGATGACGGTCGTGTTGTAAACCACCGAGGGCGTCATGGCTTGATAGAGCGCGGCGTCCGCGGCGCGTAGCGTGGCGGTGGCGCGGAGGCGGTCGGTCTCGGCGGCTTGGAGTCGGAGGGTTTCCTCGAGATTTAGCCTCCGCCGTTCTTCCTCGGCCTTGGCCGCCAGTTCGCGCTGTTCTTTGGCGGCTTGCGCGACGGCGGCGGCGTGGGCGGCCTGGGCCTGCTGCGCGGCGGCGTGGAATTGCGCGGACTTGGCGTCGAGTTCGCGCTGCTCCTGTCGGGCCGCTTGCGGATCAATGCCGAGAGCCGCGAGAACAGCGGGGTGAAGTTCCTCGACGTCGCAGCGCAAGCGCTTTCCGTCCCCATCCTTGAAGATGAGACGGCGGCCGAGCTGCGTGGAGAACTCCTGCTGGCGCGCGATGAGGCGGCCGCTCTTGGAAAGCAACTCCGGGAAGATCGCGCGAAAGGTTTTGTCCTCCCTCGAGCCGCTCACGACGGGCGGCGGCAACGGCGGAACGGCACCGCCGGGATTGGCACCGCGGTGTTCGAGTTCGGTGCGGGTCTCGCTGAGTTGCCGCGTGGAATCCACGAGCGCCTCGGTCATGCGGGTGAGTTTGGTTTCCAATTGCCGCGCGGTGTCGGTGGTGTTGGTGAGGGTTTGTTTCAGGGCGGTCAACGCGCGGTCGCGCACGGCGAGTTCGCGGTCACGCGCGACGAGTTGGGACGTGAGTTCGCGCTGCTGTCGGTGGACCCGCGTGAGGACCGTCAGCCCGCCGAGCAGTGTGGCGACGAGGACGGAACAGACAATCAGGATGGCTTTGGTGGCATTCATCGTTCGGATTGTTTGGCGTGCGGGAGATAATCGACCGACGGCTTGATTCTACGTGCTGCGATGCGAATGCCAAGCGGCGGTTATCACCGGAACCGCAGTGCGTCGTCGCGGGCGTCTCGGGTACGGAGTCCCGCCTTTTAGGCGGCGGGGCGTCCGTGCTCGCGGCACGCGGATGAGTTTCGAGGGACTCGCTTCCGACGGACGCTCCGCCGCCTAACCCGGATAGTTCACATTCCAGCTAAAACCTCAGAAGACCCAATGTTTACAGGCATTTTACGCACAACTGGAAAATGAGCTTCCAACAG
>JAYVOY010000495.1:0-3999 GCA_043757645.1 Verrucomicrobiota bacterium | reverse complement strand
GAGCACTTCATCATTCCCGACGAGATCACGCTGGGCGGCGTGGTGGTGGGGCTTTTCTTGTCGGCGTTCGTGCCGTCGCTGCACGGCTACGGCATCGGTGCGGCGGAGAGTATGAGGCGCAGTTTCGTCGGCGCGCTGATTGGCGGCGGCTTGGTGTACGGGATTGTGCTGCTGGGCAAGCTGCTCTTCGGGCGGCAAACGGTGGAATTGCCGCCGGACACGCGCGTGACCTTTGGCGAAACGTCGCTGCGCTACGGCGACAAGGAAGTGCCGTACGAGGAGGTTTTTTACCGCCGCTTCGACACGGTGAGTGTGACCGCGAAATCCGTCGAGATGACCGACCGCTGTTATCGCGATGTCGAGGTGCGGCTCAGTCAGGGCGCGCTGCGCGTGGGGGACGATAAGTTTCAACCGGAGGAAGTCCCGTTCCTGGAAATCGTCGCCGACCGACTCGTGCTGCCGCGCGAGGCGATGGGTTTGGGCGACGTGAAATTCATGGCGGCAATCGGCGCGTTCCTCGGCTCCGCCGCGGTGATATTTTCACTGATGCTCAGTGCGATGCTGGGTTCGTTCGTCGGCCTGACGCTGATCGTGATCGGCCGGCGCTCGTGGTCGAATCGGATTCCCTACGGCCCCTACATCGCGCTGGCGGCGATCCTCTGGATGTTCGGCGCACGCGACTGGGTGGGGGCGTGGTTGGCGGGCGGCCGATGACGGCACCCCATCCGGGCAACCAACCCCGCGGGCGGCACGAAGCTTGGCCCCCTGCCCTTGCCGCTAAACCGTAACGATGCCGTAGGACCGCCGCCGTCTCGGCGGCTCACACCGTCCAAACGGGGCGAGGGCGCACAGTTTCCGCAACGCAAAATGTTCACGGAATGGTGAACCAAAAGAGGAAGTGCAAGTGCCCTCGCGGTTGCGGCGGGCGTAGCGGGCGCGGAGTTTGGGCAGCAGGTCGTCTTTGATCGTTCGGCTCATGTTCATGCGACACCATTTCCCGGTGCCTTTTTTCCATGAGTCAACAACCCCTTTTGCTCCCACTCAGCCCGTCCCCTTGGGTGTCATTTAATTTGAGTCAACGCGGCTGACAAAACCCGGCAGAATACTGCTTGCCAGCCGCCCATTAAGGCGCATGATCTCCGTCGATGACCCAGATGCAAAAGCAATTCTCCCTGAACTGCGGAGCGTCCAGAAAGCAAATTCCTATCAGTTAAAGAAAAGAATATGAAATCAATTAAAACAACTGTTACAAGCTCCTTACTTGCCAACTTGGCAGTGGCGGTCGTCGCCACGGCAGCCTTCGTTGGCTCCGGCATCGCCCGCGCGCAGACGATCTTTGTCGCCGACCCTAACGGCACGAGTGGCGTCCGCAGCTACGCCATCAATGGGACGCCAATCAATGCATCCTTGGTTCCCGGGGCTGGCTTTCAGGGACTCGCCCTCGCGGGGTCAACCCTGTATATTTCGGATGCCACGACGGGAGCCGCTTCGATCAGGACGGCGACGCTTAACGGGACGGGGGGAGTGACTTCCACAGGGTTCTTCACAATCGGAGGGACAGCCAATGGCTTGAATTCCCCCTTTGGCTTGGCCCTGACGGCAACCCACATATATATTGCGAACTTCAACACGGGCAATGTGTTCAAGTATGATCTGGGCAGCGGCCTTCAGGTTGCTGTCATTCCGATGGGTAACTATAATGGAGGCGCCAACCCGAACCCCTACGGCCTGGCAATCAAGGACAACATCCTGTGGGTGTCACAGGCGACCACCGGCACCGGTGCCGGCACGGTCAAGGGATTCAACTTGGCGGATCTCAGTGCCCCACCACTGATCACGATAACTTCTCTAACCATTCCTCTTGGTCTCGCGGTGTCGGGGAATACCTTGTATGTCGCAAACAGTTCTCCCAATCCGGGCAGCGGCACGATTAGGACATTTGACGCCACCAGCGGGGCGCCTATCGCAACGCTGGTCACGGGACTTACCGCCCCTCAAGGTCTCACGGTGTATGGTTCCAGCCTGTTTGTCACCAGCGGCGATGGCACGGTAAAAGGGTTTGATGCAACCACTGGAACCGTGCTCAGCGGCTTCACGACGATCACCGGGCTGAGTTCCCCCTACGGCATCGTGGTCACGCCGCAATCTTTGGGAACTCTCGCGATAGCCCTCTATGCGGGGCTGACCGTGACGGGCACGGTCGGCGCCCAATACACGATCGAATATACCTTCAGCCTCACCTCTCCGGTCGTCTGGAATCCATTGACCTCAGGCACGCTAATAACCAGTCCTTATCTATACATTGACACCTCTAGCACTGCGGGATCCCGGTTCTATCGTGCGATTTTCCAATAGGAATTCAGGGCGTCGATTTCAGAGTTTTCCACCACGGGCGCAAACGGCTCCCCCTTGAAGCGGCCCTTGCCCCGCAGTGCCAGCCATGGCCGTGCGGGCTTCTCGGGGCCACCCTCTTATCGTTCTCTGTCACTACAGCGTCCCAGCTTCCAGGAAACTGTAATAGCCCGTGCGGTTGAAGATGATGTGGTCAAGCAACTCGATCCCGGCCTTGGAGCCGCCAAATTTGAGCGGCTCAATTTGTGTCGCCCAGGCAACCTCATTTCCGTCGCACCCCTTTCCGCCATTTCTCATCAGGAAACTCCTTGGATTCACGCTCGCGTCGGAGATTGTCTCATTCCCTTCCGCAAGCGTCGTCATTCTCCACACTGGCCAAGATAATCGGACTCAGATACTCCTTGGCGCGTTCCTTTTCCCATCCGTCGAACCGGACAAACAGGCAGCCTCAATAATGGCTGTGAAGCAGCCCGGCTCACGCGGGCAAAACTCTTTTTCAAACCGTGAAACGATTCCTCCAATTGCACGCGCTAATATCCGCCACCCTTGCCGTGGCGACGAATTGCCTCCCGGCTGCGGACTCCGCGCCGTGGGCGAATCACCCGGAAAACGTCTGGCTCAAACAGAGTCCACGCCCCGGCGCGCCAGCGCCCGGATTTCTTTACGAGGGCAGCGGGGGCTTCGATCCCATTTCGCGGAAATGGATACACCACGCCGGACACGACGGCATTCCCCAAGGATTCCACACCTTCACGTGCGACCCCGCCACGGGTGCGTGGAAGCAACACTTCCCGCCAACCTCACCGCCGGGCGTTTGCTGCGTGGATGGCTCCCACGTCTTCGATGTCGCCAATGGCCGCTTCGTGCGCTTTCCCGGCGGCTCACTCGGCCACGGCTATCAATGGAGTCGGGGAGTCTCTCTGAAGAATTCCGCCGTCTGGCTATACGATCCACTCACTGAGGCGTGGACCAACATGCGTCCCCCGCCCTACCTCGAACCCGCGAAGTACTCCAGCGACGCCATCGGCGGGCTGTGCGCCGGCGGCGCCTACGCGCCAAATCATCAAATCGCGATCTCCTTCGGCGGCAGCGGGGCGGGCGGCGCGAAGCACTCCCTGTTCTTCTACGATGCTTACGCCAACTCCCTGCAACTAATCAAAGCCACGAACCCACCGCCCGCCCGCGATGGCATGGGCCTCGCCTGCGACACCGCCCGCAACCAGCTCGTGATGTTCGGCAGCCAGTATCTCAGTGACGAGAAGACCTGGCTCTACCACTTCCAATCCAACCGCTGGGAGGCCCACACGCTTGAACCCCATCCCCCCGCCAAGAAAACCGAAACCTACTCGACCATTCCGAAGCTGGCCTATGACTCCCGCAACGACCGCATGATCTGTCTCGTCTGGCTCGGCGAACGCGGCGGACACGAGACGTGGTCATTCGATCCCGGAAAATTAAGCTGGACCAAGATGAATCCGGGCGCCGAGCCAACTCCCAGCAAGAGCCGCTCGCGTAATCTAAGTTACTCCCCGGAATTGAACCTGTTCCTGCTGGAACTCTCCTCGACAAACAACCGCCCCGAGCTTTGGACCTACCGTTTCAAGCAGGCGGCCCCAGACACCCGCCCGCCCGCGCCGACGGCTCTCA
>JAYVOY010000494.1:0-3999 GCA_043757645.1 Verrucomicrobiota bacterium | reverse complement strand
TGCGCCAGCTTTCGTAGGTGTGGCCGAGGTCGTCATCCGACACGCCAAACTCGAAGCCGCACGCCGGGCAGATTTCGTAGGAGCCGCCGCCGGATTTCGCGCGCGGCGGTTCGGTGAGATTCGGATACGCGCAGACGGGACAGGGGTGGGCCATGTTATTTCTTGTCGTTGAGTTTCACCAGATTGCCGGGCTGCCGGTCGAAGTAATCGCGGCTGTTCGGTTTGAAATAAGTCTTGGTGGTGCCGTCGCGATTGTAGGCGGCGAACGCGCGGCTCTTCACCTCGAAGAGCCGCAGCACGCCCTCGTCGTCGATCTTCACAAGCACCTCTCCGCGCTTGCCGCGTTGCAAAAATTCCCACGCCAGCCGCGCGTAATCATCCGGGTCCTTGGCCTTGAAATCCGCGCCGTGGCGGTCGAAGTGATCCTGCAAACTCGGCAGATTGCCCCACGTCTGGCGCGTCGGCGGCGCTTTCAACGCGGCGGGCGCGGCGGCCTTCGCGGGCTTGGGGGACACGGGTTTCGTGATGTTCGCGTCGGTCGCCGCGGGCTTCGCGGGCGCGTCGCCAGCGAGGGTGAACGAATTCGTCGCGAGCGACTGCCGCGCCGTCCCGACGGTGTAAAAGTAGGTCGTGCCCGGCAGCAGACCCTTGAGAATCACCTCGTGCTTGAGGCCCAGTTCGCCGTCGGCGCGCTGATCAAATTTGTTCGGCGTCGCGCCGAACTGCACGCGCGATCCGGTCGCGACATCGGTGATCCAGCGCACGATCACCTGCCCCTCCGCGGGACCAGCGGACCACGCGGGGCCGGCGACAATCGTGGCGGCGGACAAGGCGGCGGGGAACCAAGCACTCAACCAACCGAGCAGAAGAAATTTTTTCATCAGTGACGGGAATTAGTTTCTACAAACGCGAGGGGCGGACGCCGCCAGCGCGGGTTCATTCAGTCGCGGGGCGCGCGGGTTGGCAAGCTTGAGCGCGACAACGCAGAGCTGGAAATTTGTGGGCCAGAAATTTTCGGCGTAGGAGGACTACGACAGATCGCACGCGTCCCGTGCGTTCGAAAGCGCCGTCGCCGCTACCGCTCTGCCGGCGCAGTACAAAACGCGCGCCGCCCCAATTTGTACTGCGGTGGCAGAGCGGTAGCGGCGACACCGCTTTCGCCAACCCGCGGCGTGATCCGCGCCGCGAAGCTAATCAAGTCACCGCCACTTTCTCCCGCGATTCCTCAATGGACGGGCGCATCTCGACACGGCCCTGACGCCGCCGCACTCGTGGAGCGCCGGCCTCCGGCACGGCGTGGGTCGAGGCGGAATTCCGAATTAGGAATGGGGAGCGCACGCGGCCCGCGTGCCAGTTTGGGCGGCCCGCCCAAACCGTCGTGTCCCAGTTCTAACTTCTTTCTCCACGCGAAAAAGTTAGTGGAACGAAGTTTTCGGCGAGCCGCCGAAAACAACACGCCAGCGGCGTGCGCTCCCCGAGCCGCTGCGCGGCTCGCACCAACGCGCCGTGCCGGAGGCCGGCGCTCCGGACGGCGCGGCCAGTTGCATCCGACTCACACCCAGCACCTCATCGAGCCGTTTTCCGCAAATTCACGCACACCAATTTGTCCTTGCTGCGCGCGTAGAAAAAACCCTCCGCGACCGCCGGATGCGCGCGCACGGTGAAGGGCAGAATCTGCGCGCTCGCCGTGGGCTTGAAGCCCGCGGGACTCGCGGGCGCGAGCGTCAGCACGCCCTTGTCCGTGAGCACGAGCAGTTGCTCGCCCGCCAGCGTGACGGTCGGCGCGCCCAGCGCGTCCTCGCTCCAGCGGACCTTGCCCGTGAGCAACTCGACGCAGCGCAGCGAGCCGCCGGGCGCGTGATCCACGCGGCCCTCGATGCCGTAGAGAAAGCCGTCGCGCGGCACGCACGTCGCGTATTGATTCGAGAGAATGTCGTCGCCCGACCAAACCGTCTCGGGCGCGCCGTCGCCGATGCGCAGCAGCACCGCGCCCGCCTGATAACTCGCGGAGACAAACACCAAATCGCCAATCACCAGCGGCACCGCCGCGCTCACGGACGCGGAGATCGCGGGCCGCCACGGAAACTCAAAATGCACTTTGCCCGTGCCCGGCTCGACCGAAGTCAGATTGCCGCGCGTGAAAAAGAACGCGTGGCGTTTGCCGCGAATCGTCGCCGCGCTCGGCGACGAGTAGCCGGCCTCCTCGTTCGAGGCCTTCCACAGCAGCTTTCCCGAATCCTTGTCGAGCGCGACGATGCCCGCGCCATCCGCGCCGCCGACGTTGAGCAGCACCGCATTGCCCTCGACGAGCGGCGAACACACGCGGCCGAAAAATCCCTTGCCCGAGTTGAACAGCGTTTGCGCGGCGACGCTCCAGAGTTTTTTGCCCGTCGCAAAATCCAGCGCGTGAATCGTGCCCTCCGCGCCGTAGGTGAAAACCTTGCCGTCCGCGATGACCGGCGTGCCGCGCGGGCCGGGATCGAACCCAAAATCATCCGTGTAATCCGTCGTGTACTCGAAGCTCCAGCCGGGCTTGCCCGTGCGCGCCTCGAACGCCTGCACGACCGCCTTGCTCCCAACGCGATGAAACAAAATCAACCGCCCGTCCGCCACGACCGGCCCGCTGAATCCCGCGCCAACCTTTTGCTGCCACACGACGGGCGGGCCGTCCTTGGGCCACGTCGTCGCGAGTTCGTCGCCCGCGTAAACGCCGTTGCGCGTCGGCCCGAGGAACTGCGGCCAGTCCGCCGCGCGCGCGCCGGCGGAGAAGCCCGCCACGAGTGCGAGAAGCGCAACCGTGTTTCGCGCGGCGTGAAAATTTCGCGCGGAAAAATCAAGCCCACCGAACACGCCGCAGCCTGCTGAAAAAAATCTGTGCATGGCCGGACTCTAGCGTCGCGAGGGCGAGCGGCAATCGTCGCGTGCGCCGCCGCGCGGCAGCGGGCACGGAGAGTGGGTCGCGCGAAGGGCGCGAAGGGGGCGAAGAAAAACCGGCCCCGCTGCTTCGCCACCTTCGCCGCCTTCGCGCGACACTTTTTATGTGCCCGCCCCAGCACCGCGATTGCAACGTCCCCGCTGGCTCCCGGTTGAACACCATTGCCGTAGTCGGCGGGGCGGTGGGTCGCGCGAAGGGCGCGAAGAGGGCGAAGGAAAACAGCCCCGCTTCTTCGTCACCTTCGCCACCTTCGCGCGACCCTTTTTGTGTGCCCCGCCCAGCGCCGCGATTGCAACGTCCCCGCTGGCTCCCGGTTGAACACCATTGCCGAAATCGGCGGGGCGGTGAGGTCGCGCGAAGGGCGCGAAGAGGGCGAAGGAAAACAGCCCCGCTGCTTCGTCACCTTCGCCGCCTTCGCGCGACACTTTTCAGCTCATTGCAGCGCGGGCGATTGTCGGGTTGACGGCGGATGGCAAAGCCAGAGAGTGAGGGCGGCCAATCTGCAAGCAACCATCAAACCCCCCGAACTTATGAAACTCTCCCGGATTTTTTCCCTGCTCGTCGCGAGTGTTGCGCTGGTCGTTCCACAGGCGCGCGCGGCGGTTGGATTTTCCGTCAACCCCAACGTGATCAGCAATGATTACCAGGGTGTCATCACGCTGACCATCACGGGACTGACCAATCAACAACCCGTGCGCCTCGAGAAGTTTGCGGATTACAACCTCAACGGCGCGCTGGATGCGGGGATCGGCGAAGTCGTCATCGAGGCGTTTTCACTCAAAGACGGGAAAGGCCCGCCGACGTTTGGCGGCGTGACCAATCTCAGCGTCCTAGCCGACATGGATGGCGCGACCAACGGCGCGATCACGGCGAGAGTGGCCTTCGCGAACGGTTCGGAATCGGGCCGCGGGACGGGCCGTTTTGTCTATCGCGTCGTGAATCCGGGCGACGCGTCCGTGCTCGCGTCGCAGGTCTTCACGGTGAATCAGGTGCCGCAGGCGCAACGCATCACCGGCACGGTGACGGCGGCGGTGGGCGGCGGCGTGTTGTCGAATGCGTTTGTG
>JAYVOY010000493.1:0-4002 GCA_043757645.1 Verrucomicrobiota bacterium | reverse complement strand
CCCGTTTTTGTGACGGCGTTTCGCGCCGGAATTTCCTGCGGATTGGCGCGCTGGGATTGGGCGGGTTGACGCTGCCGCAGATTCTTCAGGCGCAGCAGCAGTCGGGCACCCGGTTGGGGCACAAGGCGGTGATCATGATTTTCCTGCCGGGCGGGCCGCCGCATCAGGATATGTTTGATCTCAAGCCCGAGGCGCCGGCGGAGATTCGCGGGGAGTTCAAGCCGATTTCCACCAATGTTCCCGGCATTCAGATTTGCGAGCATTTGCCGAAGCTCGCGAAGTTGATGGATAAGATGGCGATCATCCGGTCGATCGTCGGCGCGACGGGCGGGCATGACGCGGTGCAGTGCCTGACGGGCCGCTCGAATCGCGGGATGCCGACGGGCGGCTGGCCGTCGCTGGGTTCGGTGCTGTCGAAGCTTGAAGGCTCGGTGAATCGCGCGGTGCCGCCGTTCGTGGGGCTGTCGCCGAAGATGGGGCACATGCAGTGGGCGGACGCGGGGACGCCGGGGTTTCTGGGGATTTCGCACGCGCCGTTCAAACCGAATGGCGCGGGCAAGGACGACATGGTCTTGAGCGGGATGTCGCTCGACCGGCTGGGCGAGCGCAAGGCGTTGCTGGCGGAGTTCGACCGCTTCCGGCGCGATGTGGACAGCAGCGGTTTGATGGAGGGTTTGGACACGTTCAATCAGCAGGCGTTTGGGATGTTGACCTCGAGCAAATTGGTCGAGGCGCTGGACGTCGAGCGCGAGGACGCGCGGGTGCGCGCGAGTTATGGCCAGGGTGATCCGAAGAATCGCGACGACGGCGGGCCGAAATTGATGGAACAATTTTTGATGGCGCGGCGGCTCGTCGAGGCGGGCGTGCGTTGCGTGACGCTGGCGTTCAGCCGCTGGGATCATCACGGGAAAAATTTCGACGCGTTGCGCCAGGATTTGCCGCTGTTCGATCAGGGCGTGTCGGCGTTGGTGAATGATTTGTATCAGCGCGGACTCGAGCGCGACGTGTCGGTGGTCGTGTGGGGCGAGTTCGGGCGCACCCCGAAAATCAACAAGGACGGCGGGCGCGATCATTGGCCGAATGTGTCGTGCGCGCTGCTGTTCGGCGGCGGGATGAAAACGGGGCAGGTCATCGGCGCGACGGATCGTCACGGCGGCGAGGCAACGGAGCGGCCGGTGCAGTTCGGCGAGGTGTTCGCGACGCTGTATCACACGCTGGGCATCGATGTGAATTCCGCGCGCGTGCCGGACTTGAGCGGGCGTCCGCAGTCGGTCGTGGATGGGTTCCAGCCGATGCGCGAGTTGGTTTGATTTTTTGAATTTACAAATTCCCGTCGCGAGTGCGGCGGGGCAACCACGGCAGCAAGCAGAGAAAGAAAGTCATCATGTTAAACATCACCGGCAAAGCGCGGCAGTTCTGCGACGGAGTTTCGCGGCGCAATTTCATCAAGCTCGGCGGCCTCGCGATGGGCGGGATGGCGCTGCCGGAAATTCTGCGGGCCGAGGCGCAGGCGCGCGTGGGCAAGTCGCAGAAGTCGATCATCATGGTCTATCTGCCGGGCGGGCCGTCGCACCAGGATATGTATGATTTGAAGATGTCCGCGCCGTCGGACATCCGCGGCTCATTCCTGCCGATCAAGACGAACGTGCCGGGCATTCAGGTTTGCGAACACATGCCGCGGCTCGCGGCGATGATGGACAAATTCGCGATCATCCGCTCGCTCGTCGGGCAGGTCGATGACCACAATTCCTTCCACTGCATGACGGGCCGCAGCCGCTTGAAACAACAGCCGCCCGGCGGCTGGCCGTCGCTGGGTTCGGTGGTGTCAAGGATGCAGGGATCGGCGCAGGTGGGCGTGCCGCCGCTCGTGGGCTTGTCGGGCAAAGAAGCGATGCCCGGCTTCCTCGGCGCGGCGCACGGGCCGTTCATTCCGAGCGGCCCCGGCACGGCGGACATGGTGTTGAACGGCGTGACGACCGATCGTTTGGAGGATCGCAAGGGTTTGTTGGCCGAGTTCGACCGGTTCCGTCGCGACGCGGATCGCAGTGGCTTGATGGAGGGCTTGGATGCGTTCAATCAACAGGCGTTCGAGGTGATCACGTCGAGCCGTTTGGTGGCCGCGCTGGACCTCAAGAAAGAACCCGCGCAATACGCGGAGCGTTACAAAGTGTCCGGTCGCGACGGCGGCAGCATGAAGGAATTTTTGCTCGCGCGGCGTTTGGTTGAGGCGGGCGTGCGCTGCGTGACGCTGAACTACGGCGGCTGGGACACGCACAGCAAAAACTTCGACACGCTCAAACGGCAACTCCCGCAACTCGACGTCGGCGTCACCGCGTTGATGCAGGACTTGCACGACCGCGGGATGGACAAGGACGTGTCGCTCGTCGTGTGGGGCGAGTTCGGCCGCACGCCGCGGATCAACAAGGACGCGGGCCGCGATCACTGGTCGCGCGTGATGGGCGCGTTGCTCGCGGGCGGCGGCATGAAGATGGGACAGGTCATTGGCGCGACCGACCGCACGGGCGGCGAGGCGGCGGATCGTCCGGTTCACATCGCGGAAGTTTTCTCCACGCTCTATCGCAACCTCGGCCTCGACTCGCAGGCGGTCACGCTGAACGATCTCGCCGGGCGTCCGCAGTATCTCGTCGATCCGAATTACAGCCCGGTCCGCGAGTTGGTCTGAGTTTTTCCGCCACCGATTATGCTGACGATTCCGGGCGCGGCCGCGAAATTTTGTGACGGGGTTTCGCGGCGCAATTTTCTGCGAATTGGCGCGCTCGGTTTGGGCGGTGCGGGCTTGGGGCAATTGCTCCAAGCCGAGGCGCAGGCGGGCATTCGCAATTCCCACAAGGCGGTCATCAACATCTTCCTGCCCGGCGGTCCGCCGCATCAGGACATGTTCGATTTGAAGGCCGACGCGCCGCGCGAAATCCGCGGCGAGATGAAGCCCATCGCGACGAATGTTCCCGGAATTCAAATCTGCGAACTGCTGCCGAAAACGGCGCGGTTGATGGACAAGCTCGTGTTGATTCGCTCGCTCGTCGGCGCGGTCGATGACCACAACGCCTTCCAATGCCAGACCGGACGGCTCGCGCGCAATCAGCCGCCCGGCGGCTGGCCGTCGCTCGGCTCCGTGCTCGCGAAATTGCAGGGGCCGGTGAACCGCGCCGTCCCGCCGTTTGTCGGCCTCGCACCGAAGATGGGCGAGATGCGCTGGGCCGACGCGGGCAAGCCCGGCTACCTCGGGATTCCCTACGCGCCCTTCAAGCCCGACGGCGCGGGCATGGACGACATGGTGCTCAACGGCATCACGATGGACCGCCTGAGCGACCGGAAAAATCTGCGCGAAAATTTCGACCGCTTCCGCCGCGCCGTGGACACCAGCGGTTTGATGGAAGGCGTGGACGCGTTCAACCAACAGGCGATTGATCTGCTCACGTCCAGCCGCGTGCTCGACGCGTTGGACATCGAAAAGGAAGACCCGAAAATCCGCGAACGGTACGGCAAGGGCGATCCGAAAAACCGCGACGACGGCGGCCCGAAACTGATGGAGCACATGCTCGTCGCGCGGCGCTTGGTTGAGGCTGGCGCGCGCTGTGTGACGCTGGCCTTCAGCCGCTGGGATCATCACGGGAAAATTTTCGACGCGCTGCGGCAGGACCTGCCGATGCTCGACCAGGGCTTCAGCGCGTTGATCGAGGATTTGCACGCGCGCGGCTTGGACAAGGACGTGTCCGTCGTGCTGTGGGGCGAATTTGGCCGCACGCCGATCATCAATAAAAACGCGGGTCGCGACCACTGGCCGCGCGTCGCGTGCGCCGTCCTCGCGGGTGGCGGCATGAAAACCGGTCAAGTCATCGGCGCCACCGACCGCCTCTGTGGTGAGGCGTCCGACCGCCCGGTGCATTTCGGCGAAGTCTTCGCCACGCTCTACAAAAACGTCGGCCTCACCGCGAACGAAGTGACCCTGCCCGACCTCTCCGGCCGCCCGCAGTATCTGGT
>JAYVOY010000492.1:0-4004 GCA_043757645.1 Verrucomicrobiota bacterium | reverse complement strand
GTGCGCTCCCCGCGCCGCTGCGCGGCTCGCACTCGCTGCTTCGGAATTCGGGATCAACCGCTTCAGCGGTTTCCCGCACCGCGAAAAACCGCTGAAGCAGTTCCCATCCCTCGCCGTCCCAGACACCCGGCTAAAGCCGGGTGCTAATGAGAGTCTGGCCGGAAATGCGGATGAAGTCGGCGGGCTTTGGGTTGGGAGTGGATGTGTGCGCGCGAATCTTGACGGCGCAGTTGAACGATTCCCCGCGTTTGCCGGTCTGAACCGGCAACATTCGCCACCGTTCCACATCATGCGCCAACCCTTCCAACTCCAGCCCGAACTCCAGATCACGCCCATCGAAAAGATTCGCCTGCCGCTCCGGAGCCGCGACGAACTCCCGCCCCTCCTCGCCGGCCTGCAATGGGTCTGGATGCACCCCACGCTCAAGACCGACATCCTCGCCCTGCTCGCAGCCAAAGTTCTCGCCGGCAAGCAAGCCACCGGACGCACCGGCACCTGCCTGCCGGCAGGCAGGTGGACCTCTGGCAAATCCTCGTGCTGGGCGTCGTGCGCCTCGGCCTCGAGGCCAACTGGGATCGCATGGAAGACCTGGCTAATCATCACACGCTCATTCGCCAGATGCTGGGCCTGCCCGCCACACCGTGGGATGACGAATCCAAAAGGTTCGGCCACCAGACCCTGCGCGACAACGTCGCCCTGCTCGACGACGAACTCCTGCAACAGATCAACGCGCGCATCGCCGCCGCCGGACGCGAGGTGTTCGCAAAAAAAGGCGGCGCGCCCCTCGCGGCGCTTGAGATCAAGGCCGACACCTACGTCCTGGAGACCGACGTCCATTTTCCCACCGACCTGAACCTGCTCTGGGACGCGGGCCGCAAGTGCGTCTGCTTGATCGTGAAGTATCGCGACCAATTCGGCTACGCCCTGGCCGGCTGGCGCAAGGCCAAGGACTGGCGGCGGCAACTCAAGAACCTCCAACGCACCGCCAGCCACGTCGTCTATCGCGGCGGGCCCAACAAGGAAGCGCGGATGAAACGCGCCGTGCGCGAGTATCTGGCCGTGGGTCGCGATCTCTCCCTCAAAGTGCGGGCGAGCCTCAGCAGCCTGTGCGATCAACCCGTGGACCTGGCCCATTGGGAAGCCCTCGAATACTTCCACCGCATGTTGGACAAACACCTCGATCTGGTGGACCGGCGGTTGTTGAAAGAGGAAACCATTCCCGCGCACGAGAAAGTGTTTTCCCTCTTCGAGCCGCACACCGAGTGGATCCAAAAAGGCAAGCAACGCCCGAACGTGGAACTGGGCCATCGCCTGCTGATTGCGACCGACCAGAACCAATTGATCCAGGATTATGACGTGGCGGCGGGCGTGGCCGACGTGGACCGCAGCGTGGGCGTGGCCGACCGGTTGCTGGGACGCTACGGCGCGGGGAGCGTGGCCAGCCTGAGTTTCGACAAAGGGTTCACGCGGGAAGAAGATCGGGAGCTGTTGAGCCTGTATGTGCCGGTGGTGGTGATGCCCAAGCGGGGAAAGCAGAACGCGGCGGAGAGCGAACGCGAAAGCGAAAAGCAATTTGTGGCGCTGCGCAAAGCGCACAGCGCGGTGGAGAGCGAGATCAACAGCCTGGAACACCACGGCTTGAACCGCTGTCTGGACGTGGGACTGGCGGGGTATCTGCGGTATGTGGGCTACGGCGTGATGAGCTACAACCTGCATGTGATCGGACGGGCGTTGCTGGCGCGCGCGCCCGGCTAAAAACGTCCCGTTTGAAACCACCCACCGAGTCCGACGGGAGAAGTGTCGGCGCCACCGGAGATATGTGACGGTTTGGAGCCTGGCCGCGCGATCCCGCGGCCCGCCGCCGCTCTGCGCCACTGCGCCACCCTCGATGCCATTCCAAAAATCGGAAGTTTCCGGCCAGGCACTAATGAGATTTCCAAACCGTTCGCAATAAACTGAGCGACTTCGCGCCCTCGCCCCTGCTTCGCCCGATTTGACAAACCTCCCCGCTTCTGCGACCTCTGGTCCCGTAGCAGCCTAAGTCCGGCTTCATTCCTAAGGCCGGACGCGGGGGAACCAGATTCCCGGAGCAGTCTCCGGGACGGGGCGCACGAAGCTGGGCAACCAGTTTCAAGACCACTTTCAGGGTCAAGCCCGTCAGCTAACCCCGTCGGCATTTGGAAGGGCGATCCTCCAGGGCCGCAAGTCGCGGTACCCGCGGTCTCCCCAACAGCAACAACGCGTCGCGCGTTCGTGCCCTCGTGCCGTCGCGCGGCCACTTCGGAGATTCGGGTTATGGAAAATGTTCTGCTCAACGGACTGGTTGCGGTGGTCTTCTCCACTCCGGCGAAAATTATTTTCGCCCTGCTGCTCGTGCCGTTGCTCGCCGGCATGGTGTTCATTCGCGAGCGTCAGGTCGGCATCGTGGTGAAACGTCTCGCGTGGCGTTCGCTGCCGCCCGGACGTCTCCTCGCGCTCGCGGGCGAGGCGGGCTTGCAGGCGGACACGCTCGCGCCCGGCCTGCACGTCGGCTTTTGGATCTGGCAATTCAAAATCATCAAGGTCCCGACCGTCATTGTACCGCAAGGCGAGATCGCGCTCGTCGTCGCGGCGGATGGCGCGGCAATTCCGGCCGCGCGAATTCTGGGAAGGGTCGTGCCGAGCGATGATTTCCAGGACGCGCGGAAGTTCCTCCTCAACGGCGGCGAGAAGGGCCGTCAACTCGGCATTCTCACCGCGGGCACGTATCGCATTAACACCGCACTCTTCCAAATCGTGACGGCCTGCGAGGCCGAGGCGCACGAGATGAAGCCGTGGCAACTGCACATTCACCGCGTCGAACCGGACCAAGTCGGCATCGTCACGACCCTCGACGGACGCGCGATTGACGCGGGTGAAATCGCCGGCCCGGCGATTTCCGGCCACGAGAATTTTCAGAACGCGCAGGCGTTTCTCGACGGCGGCGGACGCCGTGGTTTGCAGGAGCAGGTGCTCTTGAGCGGCTCGTGGAATTTGAATCCGTGGTTCGCGCAGGTTGAGCAAGTGCCGATGGTCGAGATTCCCATCGGCTACGTCGGCGTCGTGATTTCCTTCGTGGGCGCGGCGCACGAGGACGTGAGCGGCGTGGACTTCAAGCACGGCGACCTCGTCAACGCCGGGCACAAGGGCGTCTGGGTCACGCCGCTTTATCCCGGCAAACATCCGCTCAACACGCGCATCATGAGCACCGAGCGCGTGCCGACGACGAACATCGTCCTCAACTGGGCCAACCGCACCGAGGCGCACAATTACGACGCGAAGTTGAATTCGATCACCGTGCGTTCGCGCGACGGCTTCGCGTTCAATCTCGACGTTTCGCAAATCATCCACGTCGGCGCGCTCGACGCGCCCAAGGTCATCAGCCGCGTTGGCTCGATGCAGAATCTCGTGGACCACGTGTTGCAGCCGATTGTCGGAAATTATTTTCGCAACTCGGCGCAGGATTTCACCGTGCTGGATTTTCTCAGCGCGCGCAGCCAGCGCCAGCAGGAGGCCGCGGCGCACATTCGCGCGGCGATCGGCGCGTACGACGTGCAGGCCATCGACACGCTCATCGGCGACATCCATCCGCCCGCCGCGCTCATGCAAACGCAGACGGACCGCAAGATCGCTGAGGAACAACGCAAGACCTACGAGGTCCAGGAAGCCGCGCAAAAACAGCGGCAACAACTCGTGCGCCAAACCTCGCTCGCCGAAATCCAGCATCAGGTGGTCGGCGCGGAACAAGGCGTGAACATCGCGGAATTACAGGCCAACGCCCACATCAAGCAGGCCACCGGCGAGGCCGAGGCCACGCGCCTCCGCGCGCTGGGCGAGGCGGAGGCGATCCGCGCGACAGGTGCCGCGAAAGCCGCGGCTTACACGGCGGGCGTCGCGTCCATCGGCGCGACGGGTTACACGGCCATGCAACTCATGGAGACCATCGGCGAACGCGGCGTGCGCATCGTGCCCGACGTGTCCGTCAC
>JAYVOY010000491.1:0-4005 GCA_043757645.1 Verrucomicrobiota bacterium | reverse complement strand
ACCTCGTAGCCGAGCGGCTCCAGGTAATCGCGGATGAGCCAGCACAACTCGCGATCATCATCAATCACCAGCACGCGCGTGCGCCGCTCGGCGGCGGCCGCGTTTCCCGACCGTTGTTGAACCATGCCTGCCATACGAAGATTTTTCGCGCCCGTGGGCCGGTGAAGTTTCCCGCTGAATGCGGAGGCTAAACCGCGCCCAAGAAAAAATCTGTAGATTTAACACGCCCTTAACAATTCTCCCGCTTTCGCAAACATGGGGTTAACAGAGCTTTGGTTGATTGAATCCATGAATCCGAACGAACCACCGCGTGCCTTGCGCAACTCACCTGCGACTCGAGGCCCGCTCTCATTAGCACCCGGCTTCAGCCGGGTGAAACGGCTCGGGGAGAAAATTCAACCGCTTCAGCGGTTTCCCGCACCGGAGAAACCGCTGAAGCGGTTCACGTCTCTTGCGCGCCGCGACACCCGGCTGAAGCCGGGTGCTAATGAGATTCCGAAAATCTTGGCCCTGGGCTGAGAATCAGCAATTTTTGGATACGCCCAAACACTCGCGCTTCCACCGCACTTCAACACTTCAAAATCAACCCTCGATAACTCCACCCCCATGCGCACCCTCTCCCAACTTGCCCTCAGCGACGAAGGCTTCGTCTTCGATCCCAACACCGGCGACAGCTTCCAAGTCAGCGCCACCGGCCTCTTCCTCCTCCAAGCCCTCAAGGACGGCCGCGGCGACGACGAGGCCGCGCAAATGCTCACGGAAACCCACGAGGTCACCCTCGAGGAAGCCCGCCGCGACTGCGCCGATTTCCGCAGCCGCCTCCGCAACCTGGGCCTCGCGTAAACCGATTTCACCGCACGCAGAATTGTCGGACTCAGTTGTTTCAGAATGAAAAGTGTCGCAATGACGCGGCTAGCATCAAAGGCGCGCCCGCCCTCACCCCGGCCCTCTCCCCCGGGGAGAGGGAGAAACATCCGCCGCGTTTTGGCGATGTCGGACGTTGCCGGTGTTTTGAGAATCGTCCCACGAACGCGAGTGCAAGTGCGACGGGGCGCGTGCGGGGAGCACCCAAATTTTCACAGCGCGGTCGAGCGCCGCTCCCTCTCCCCGGGGGAGAGGGCTGGGGTGAGGGCGAGCGTCACCCTAACCACCGTTCGGCCAGATTATTTCCCTAGTCGCCGACAACAGCGAATCTGATTTCGATCCGAAATAAACAGCAGCCCCTGCCCCATGCCCAAACCCCAACTCAACATCGCCCTCTCCGGCATCAACGCCATCGACAACCCCGGCCCCGGCGTCGGCGTCGCGCGCAGTCTCAAGGAGGATTCCGACCTCGACGCCCGCATCATCGGCCTCGCCTACGACGCGATGGAGCCGGGCATCTACATGGATTGGGTCGTCGATAAGTCCTACATCATGCCCTATCCATCGGGCGATGGTGACGCTTACTTCGAGCGCCTCGAATACATTCGCGAGCAACAGGGCATTGATTTTCTCATCCCAAATTTTGATGCCGAACTGCCGCTCTACCTCAAGCGCGCCAGCAAACTCGCCGACGCTGGATTCAAAACCTTTCTGCCCACGATGGAGCAATTCAAACTGCGCTCGAAAGACAAACTCCCCGAGGTCGCCAAGACCATCGACATTGATTTGCCGAAAACGAAAGTCGTCACCTCGCTCGATCAATTCGTCGCCGCCATCGACGAAATCAAACTGCCGGTAATGGTCAAAGGCAGCTTCTACAAAGCCTATCGCGCCTACACGCTGAGCGAGGCCATCGGCCACTTCCACGCGCTCGTCGCGGAGTGGGGCTACCCGGTCATCGTGCAGGAAGTGGTCTCGGGCGAAGAGCTGAACGTCATCGGCGTCGGCGACGGCGCGGGCGGCACGCTCGGCGTGGTCGGCATCAAAAAGATGAACGTCACCGCCCTCGGAAAAATCTGGACCGGCGTCACCATCAAGCACGCCGCGATGCTCGAGGCCACCCGCCGTTTCATTAAAGAGTACCGCTGGCGCGGGCCGTTCGAGCTGGAGTGCATTGTTCACGACCACAAGGTTTTTCTCATCGAGATCAACCCGCGTTTTCCCGCGTGGGTTTATTTCGCCACCGGCGTCGGCATCAACCTCCCCGCGCGCATGGTCCGCCACGGCCTCGGCCTCTCCGTCCCGGCGAACATGGACTACGACGCGGGCAAACTTTTCGTGCGCTACACGTACGAGCTCGTCACGGATATGAACACGTTCCAGAAGGCCATTACGCGGGGGGAGGCACCGTGAAGAGGAGGCAGTAATTAGTAATTAGCAACGGTCGCTCAACTCGAAACCCGAAACCCGGATCACTCGTTTCAAAACTCAAAACGCGGAACTCGAAACCCGAAACTCCCCACCCTTTCACCCATGAAACTCGCCTACGAAAAACCCGTAATAAACAAACTCCGCTCCGGCCTGATGAACAAATTCGGCTGGAGTCCCGCCTATGCCCGCAAGGTCCGCACCGCCATTGACGGCGTGAGCATCGATGCGCTCGTGCGCGGCTTCGGCTCGCCGCTGTTCGTCTATTCGGAACGCACCGCGCGCCAGCGTTATCGCCAGATGTACAACGCGTTCTCGACGCGCTACCCGAACGTCCAGTTCGGCTGGAGCTACAAGACCAATTACCTCCAAGCCATCTGCGCGCTCTTTCATCAGGAAGGCGCGATCGCCGAGGTGGTTTCCGCGATGGAATACGACAAGGCCCGCGCGCTCGGAATGCCCGGCGAACAAATCATTTTCAACGGCCCGCACAAACCTTTCGCCGCGCTGGAAAAAGCCGTCGCCGAGGGCGCGGTCATCAACATCGATCACCTCGACGAAATCGTGGACCTCGAAACCATCGCCAAAAAACTCGGGCGCACCGTCCACATCGGCATGAGGCTCAACCTCGACGCGGGCATTTATCCACAATGGTCGCGCTTCGGTTTCAACCTCGAATCCGGCCAGGCCCTCGACGCCGTGAAACGCATCGCCAGCGGCGGCAAACTCAGGCTCAACGGCCTCCACTGCCACATCGGCACCTTCATCATGGACCCGCAGGCCTACGCCCGGGAGGTCGAAAAGATGGTGAAGTTCGGCTACGAAATCGAAGCGGCGTTCGGCTTCGGCATGGAATACCTCGACATCGGCGGCGGCTTCCCGTCGCAAAGCCGGCTCAAGGGCGTTTATCTCCCGCCCGAGATTGCCATTCCCAGCATTGATGAATTTGCGGAGAGCATCACCACCGCGCTTTCGCACGCGCTCAAGCCCGGGGATTTTCCCAAGCTCATCATCGAGTCCGGCCGCGCGCTCATTGACGATGCGGGCTTCCTCATCACGAGCGTCGTCGCCACCAAACGCCTCGTCGATGGCACCCGCGCCTACGTTGCCGATGCGGGCGTGAACCTGCTGTTCACCGCGTTCTGGTACAAATTCAACGTCGAGCTGGACCGCGAAGTCGGCGGCGTCAACGAGACCAGCGTCATCTACGGCCCGCTCTGCATGAACATCGACGCGATCGACGAAGGCATCCAACTGCCGCCGCTCAAACGCGGCACGCGCCTGATCTTCTCGCCCGTCGGCGCCTACAACAACACACAGTGGCTCCAGTTCATCGAGTATCGCCCCAACGTCGTCATGATCACCGGCAACGGCGACGTGGAAATCATCCGCGAAGCCGAGGACCTCGCCGACATCCAACACCGCGAGCGTTTGCCGAAACATTTGGAGTTGCTGAAGCAGGCATGAACCACCGCCAGTCTTGTAGGAGCCGAGGTGACGAGGCTCTAACCTCTTCCCCTTTTTGTGGGAGCCGGAGCCACGAGGCTCTTACCCGTAACGATGCAATTGGCGGAGCGCCGCCGTCTCGGCGGCTCACGGCGTGGGGCAGTCCGCGGGGGCAAATTGTCCGCGCGCTTTTGGTTCACTATTCAGTGAACATTTTGTGCTGTGGAAAAAGCGCGCCTCCGCTCCGTTTGGACGGTGTGAGCCGCC
>JAYVOY010000490.1:0-4013 GCA_043757645.1 Verrucomicrobiota bacterium | reverse complement strand
CCGTCGCGCTGTTCCTCGTCTGCTTTTACTCGCTCACGAAACGCTTCACCGACTACACGCACGTCTGGCTGGGAGTGGCGCTCGCGCTCGCGCCGCTGGGCGCGTGGCTCGCGGTGCGCGGAGGCTTCGATCTGTTTCCGCTGCGCCAGGGTTCGGTCTCGCTCGCGCACAGTGGTTTCCTCGCGATCCTGCTCGCGGTCGCGGTCGTGTTCTGGCTGATCGGCTTCGACATCATCTACGCGCTGCAAGATTACGAGTTCGACAAACGCGTCGGCCTGCGCTCCGTCGTGGTCGCGTGGGGACCACTCAACGCCCTGCGCGCGGCGTTCATCTCGCATCTCGTGATGATCCTGCTCCTGTTCGCGTTCGGCTTGCTCTCACGTTTCCGCATCGCCTACCTGATCGGCATGATCGTCATCGCCGCGAGCCTGCTGTTCGAACACTGGCTCGCGCGCCGCCGCAGTTTGAACTGGGTGCAAAACGCCTTCTTCCGCCTCAACGCGCTGGTGAGCCTGGTGTTTCTCGTCGTCACGGTTTGCGAGGTGGTGTTCCCGGGTTTTCGCCTCAGCCGGTGAGCGCAGAATTCCTCGTCGTGCCGAAGCTGAAAGGTGCTGGGATAACTTTGGCCGGACGCCGGTTTTCCCGGCGGCTGGCGGCGGCCTCGAGGCACCCGGCGAATGGCGGCGCGAACCACCCGCCACCGAAATCCCGCGGCTTAATTCCTCCCGGCTTCGACTTCCCGTTTCGCCGCCGCCGCGTCGTCACTCGCTGATTTCGGCCTGCGCGGCAGGCCCTTGATGGCGCTGAAACCGACGAGCTTGCGGCGGTCCGTGTCCCAGAGCCGGACGTTGATGGACTTGAGGCTGGAACGCAGCGTGATCGGTTCGACTTGCTGGAAGATGGGATGCGAGTTGTGGCAGCGCTCGAGGTTGTAATTCGGAATTCGCGAGCTGAGGTGGTGGATGTGATGAAAGCCGATGTTCCCGGACAACCATTGGAGAATGCGCGGCAGCTTGTAGTAGGAACTCCCCTTCAATGCC
Source organism: Verrucomicrobiota bacterium (assembly GCA_043757645.1). Taxonomy (GTDB): domain Bacteria; phylum Verrucomicrobiota; class Verrucomicrobiia; order Limisphaerales; family BJHT01; genus BJHT01. The sequence continues at coordinate 2,973 of JAYVOY010000490.1, read as the reverse complement.
GCGGCCGTGTAGTCCCAGTCCTCGCGGGTTTCCCAATAAGCGTCCTCGAATTGGTGCTGCACGTAGAACAACCAGATGCCCGACGCGCCCGCGACCATCGTCACCGTCAACTGGATGAGGAGATATTCCTTGAGGCCAAATATGAGACTCATCGCGCCAACGAACCCGGCGATGGCCAGGTTCATCCACCACACCGAATCGCGTTCCCGCTGGCTCGCCGATTTCGTGGGGAAGCGTTGCTCGATCACGAAGAGGTAAACGGGCGCGAGCACGAACAGCACGAAGGGATTTCGCGCCAGCCGATACGCGAAACGCTTCCAGCGCGAGGATTCCAGATACTCCTGCACCGTCATCGTCCAGATGTCGCCCATCCCGCGGCGGTCCAAATCGCCGGTCGTGGCGTGGTGAACGGAGTGCTCCCAGCGCCAGTGATAATAAGGCGTGAACGTGAGCAGCCCGCAGAAAAATCCCACAACGTCATTGGCCCGGCGCGAGCGGTAAAACGAGCCGTGCCCGCAATCGTGGAAAATGATGAACACGCGCACCAACAGCGCCCCCGCCACCATCGCGAGCGGAATCGTCTGCCACCACGGGCTCTCCTTGCTGAGGAAAATCAGATACCACATAAGCGCATACGGGCCGAGGGTGTTGATCACCTGCCAGTTGGCGCGGAGGCGCGAAGGCTCCTGAAACTCCAGAACAAGCGCCTTCCAATCGGCGGTGCCGACCGCGGGCGGGGCTGGCTTTACACCTGCGTCATTCATAGTTGCTGCTTCGACAATTTCCGAAAAAACATTGCGCGACGCGCCCGGCGTGGGCGACTGACGCCCTCTCGCATTTGGTGAACCCGAGCATACGTTCCGACCGCCGCGCGTCAACGCGGCGGAATAATCGCACCGCCCCGCGCTTCGGCAAGCAACCATCACGGAAAGCGAAAATTTCCGGCCGCGAATTTGTTTCCCCCGTGTCCGACGCCGTGTTTAAGCTCGCGTCCCACAGAACAAAAAAAATCATGAGCGGCCCCAAACGCATTCCCACCGACGGCGGGCAGAGCCTCACGCAAAACCCGTTCGCCGCACTCTCCGACGCCGGCCTGCCCGACGGTCCCGAAACTCCGCCGCCCGGCCCCGGTCCCGCGACCCCGCCGAAAAAAAATCGCGGGCGCGTGGACATCATCCGCCAAAAGGCCGGACGCGGCGGCAAAACCGTGACGGTCGTGACCGGCTTCGTCGGCATCGGTTTGCCGGAAAAGGAGCAGCTCGCCAAGAAGATGCAAAAGGTCTGCGGCACGGGCGGCACGGTGAAAAACGGCCAGATCGAAATCCAAGGCGACAAACGCGAAGACATCGCCCGCATCCTGACCGAAGCCAGCTTCCGCCCCGTGTTTGCAGGCGGCTGACCCACTTGTGGGAGCCGAGGTGCGAGACTCCAACTTTTTATCGTTTGTAGGAGCCGAGGTGACGAGACCCCAACTTTTTTGCGTTTGTAGGAGCCGAGGTAACGAGGCTCTAACTTTTTTTTGCGCCTCGCTGCGTTCCTTGCGCCAACCCATGCAAATCCTGTTCGGCCCCCGGATCACGGGCGCCCGCAGTCGCGGTGAAGGCGGGGGCGACCTTTGCCCCGCGCCCGCGAAAGACCCCAACAAAACCCTCATTCCCGCCCCGCTTGGCGGCTCCAGTGGCGGAAATCGGGTTAAACCGGAACGGTGCCGTAGGACCGCCGCCGTCTCGGCGGCTCACACCGTCCAAAGGCGGCGGAGGCGGGCATTTTCCACAGCACAAAATGTTCACGGAATGGGGAACCAAAAGCTCGCGGACAATTTGCCCCCTCGGCCTTCCCCCACCGTGAGCCGCCGAGACGGCGGCGGTCCGCCAATTGCGTCGTTCCGGTTAAAACCGAAACACTTCCCCGTCCGCGAAAAAGCGTTTCACCTCCGCCGCCGCGGCCTCCACCGAGTCCGAGGCATGGCAAACATTCACCATCATATCGACGCCGAGATCGCCGCGGATCGTACCCTTCGCGGCTTTCTTCGAGTCCGTGGGGCCGAGCAAATCGCGCACGCGGGACACCGCGTTCTCACCCTCAAGCGCGAGCGCGATCACCGGCGTCCGCTGCATGAACTGCTGCACCTCGGGGAAAAACGCCTTGCCCGCGATGTGCGCGTAATGCTCCCGCAGCAGCGCGTCCGACAAGCGCAGCATTTTGAGGCCGCGGATTTTCAGACCCGCGCCCTCGAAACGGGCGAGCACCTGGCCCGTGAGGTTTTTCGTGACCGCGTCGGGCTTGAACAGAATCAGTGTGGTTTCCAGTGACATGAGGCGGAGGAGTTACACGAAGGCGCGTTTTGGGTCAATGCCCGCGCGCGGTGCGTCGCCCGAACCGCGTAAACGTGGAACTCCAAACAGGGAAGCGCCAACTTGCGCCACGTGCTTGCGGCAAATCCGAAATGGAACTGGTCAAGTCGGCGGCAGGGGTCAAGGTGTTGCGCGGGGTGGGGGCGGCTAAACCGAAACCATGCAGTTGGCGGACCGCCGCCGTCTCGGCGGCTCCCGGCGCGGGCGGTTCGGCGCGGCCATTGGCACCTAACTTTGGTTCCCCATTCCGTGACACGTTTGCGCAACGACCAAAGCTCGCAGCAGCCCCATTCGGACGGTGTGAGCCGCCGGGACGGCGGCGCTACGACGGCATGGATTCGGCTAAATGAAAGTTCACAAAAATCAAATCGAACAAATCGTGGGCGCGTTGCAGGACGTGTTTGCGGGCGGCGTGGTGGCGGAGCGCGCGGTGGATGCGTGCCTGAAATCACAGGACAAATGGGGCTCGCGTGATCGGCGGATGTTTGCCGAGTGCGTGTACGACCTCGTGCGCTGGTGGCGGCTCCATTGGAATTTGGCGGGCCTTCCCGACGCGGAATTTTTCACGCCCGAGGCGCTCACGAAGGAGCGCGTCTGGCGCGTGTGGGGCGCGTATTGG
>JAYVOY010000489.1:0-4019 GCA_043757645.1 Verrucomicrobiota bacterium | reverse complement strand
AATTGCGGCGTTTGAGAAACGCGGCGGGCGAGGCGGGAACGGTTTTATCGGTGATGGTGAAGACGTTTTCGTAGGGCAACGGCGCGTTGATGAAGGGGTTGTTCCACGAGTCGTGGCGGTGAACCCATTGTCCAAACACGGTGGCGAATTTTCCGAGTTGCAGATTGAGCGTCGGCGCGGTGAAGGGCGTGTAGCGCAGCAGGTATTCGTCGAAACGCGCGGTGCCGTCGGGCTTGGCGAGGGGATCGAAGCCGCGGTCCACGCGGAATTGCACGAGGCTGTAGAAATGCTCGCCGAGGCGGGTGTCGAGGAAGAGCGCGAGGCGCGGATTGATCGACTGCGGATCGTTGTCGAAGAGCAGGCCGGGGGGGCGGCGGTCGGTGGAATACAATTCGACCGCGGCGAGGACGCTGAGGTCGGTGCGGAAGAAACCGTTGGGCGAGCGGAGGAAAAGGGAGTCGTCGAGGCGGTCGAGCCACGAATTGTCGGCGCGCGTGGTGAGGGTGGTGAGCGCGAGGAGAAGCGCGAAGGCGAGAGGGCGGGACGGCGGGAAAGCGAGTGCGGAGTACGGAGTCCCGGCTTTAGCCGGCGGGGCGTTCTTGTGGCGCGGCGGTCCGTACGAATTCTCCGTGGCGGCGGTGCTGGCGGGGGCGTTGGGGATCATGACGTGGTGGCTGTTGGGGCGGCAGTTGTAGCGGGATCGGGTTGGACACTGAGAAGTCGATACGCGGGGACGCGATGGGAGAAGCCTTTGAGAAGCAACTCGCGCGCGGGTGCGACGGTGGCGAGGGGGCCGAGTTTTTCGAGGGTGCCGGGGCCGATGAGGATTTCGCCGCGGCCGGCGCTGTTGCAGAGGCGGGCGGCGAGGTTCACGCGTTCGCCGAGGACGGTGTAGTTCATGCGGTTGGCGGAACCCATGTTGCCGGCGACGACGGGACCGCTGGCGATGCCGATGCCGATTTGGATTTGATAGTTCGAGGTGCGGTTGAGTTGCTCGCGGGCGTGGAGCATTTCGAGGGCGCAGCGCGCGGCGTTGGCGGCGTCGTTGCCGTAACTTTTCGGCGTGCCGAAGAGGGCCATGAGGGAATCGCCGACGAATTTATCGACGACGCCGTGGTGGGCGTACACGACCTTGGTGAGTTCGGTCATGTGCTCGTTGAGGAAATGAATGACCTGCGCGGGGTCCATGTTTTGCGTGAGCGCGGTGAAGCCGCGGATGTCGCAGAAGATGATGGTGGCGTCGCGCATTTCCCCGCCGAGCACGACTTTGCCGCTCATGAGTTCGCGCGCGACATCGGCATCGACGACGAGGTTGAGGACGTTGTGATATTTGTCTTTGAGCGCGAGGCCCGCGGCCATTTCGTTGAAGGAATTGGCGAGCGTGCCGAGTTCGTCGCGGCTGCGGACGGGGACTTTGACCTCGTATTGGCCGGCCTTGATTTTGTTGGTGCCGGTGACGAGTTCGCGGATGGGCACGGCGAGACCGTTGGCGAGAAAGAGGCTCGCGACCAGCGCAAGGGCAAACGCGCCGGAGGTGTATTTGATGATTTCACCGCGCAGTTTGTGTTGCGCGTCGAGCGCCGACGCCCACGAGTACAGGCCGACTTTATACGCGATGGGCAGCGGCGAATCGGCGTTGAGCGGCGTGTAGAAAACGCGGTGGGGGATGCCCTCGACGGGCACAACGAAATCATCGCGCGGGACCGGGTGCTGGGAAATTTCGCTCGGGAGCAATGCGACCAGGTTGGTCTGTGCCGCGTCGGGGATGGTGTGGGAGTAGAGTTTGCCCTCGAACCAAATGCCGTTCTCGATGTCGCTCACATCGTTGATCGTACTCTCGCCCTTGTCGCGATAGGGAAAGCCGAGCAGCAGTGCGCCGAGGAGTTCGCGCGTCTGCGAATCGAAGATCGGCGTGACGACGATTTCGAGAAACCGGTTTTCCTTTTTGTCGGTCGCGGCCGCGATGTAGCCGACCTGTTGCGAAGTGAGCTTCCCCACGGCCGCGCCGATGCGCGCCATCTGCTCGACGAAGTTTTGGTGGGTCAAAAATGTGGTGATGTTCCAGCGGGTTTTCTCGGGCTTGAGCAGTTGGCCGTCGGCGTCGAGGAAGCCGAAGAAGGTGGCGGCGAGCGGGCGGTTGGCCGGGGGATTCGGGCGCGTCAGTTTGCGCGGGGGCGCGGAACGCGCCGCTGCCGCGCTCGCATTGGTCGCATTGGCCCCAGTGGTCGCGGCGGGGCGCAACCCGGGCGGCGCGACGGCGTTGGTGCCGGGGACGGACGGGGGGTTCACGTCGGGTTCGGTGAGTTTCTCCGCGCCTTCGGGAAGGTTTTGCGGGAGGACTTTTTTCAGTTCATCACGGGCGCGGACGTAGATGTCCTCGACGTCGCCCTCGTGCAGCGCGGCCTGCAGGCGGACGGATTCGGCGAGTTCGCGGCAACGTTCCCGAACGTAACTGAGGCGGGCTTCCTGCTCTTTTGGGAGGTACCGGATTTGGTTTTCCAGGCTGGCCTTGAAGAGCGTGGCGTAGGCGGCCTCGACCTGTCGTTGCGTGACGAGAAAGGTGGCGATGGAAACGACCGCGACGATGAACATCATCGCGACCACGAGTTTGAAGCGGAAGCCGAGGGCCATGCGGGGTGGATTATTTTTGCGGGCGAATCAGGGCGCAGAAAAATCCACCCGCAGCGTCTGGCCGTCGCGGAGCTCGACTTTTTGTTCGCGAATCTTTTTTTCGCCGAGCCAGGCCTTGAGCGTGTAGGCGCCGGCGGGGAGTTTCTCGAGGCGGTATTTGCCGGTGGCGTCGGTCTTGGTGAAGTGCGGCGTGTCGAGCACGACGACGGTGCATCTCATGTGCTCGTGAATCTCGCAGTAGAGGCGCACGACGCCGGGTTGCTCGAAGGTCTGGCCGGGCGGCTTCTCGCTTTTCAAATAGCGCCCGAGGTCGAAGCGCTTGGGCTTCGAGTAGGAAAAAACGTTGTGATAAAAATCGTCCTGATTCGGAAACTCGACGGTGCTGCCTTTGCGGACAGGGAGCAGTTCGGTGGCGAAGCGGAAATTTTTCTGCGGCACTTGCACGCGCGGCGGCTCGGGCGGGTCGGGGAATTTGCCCTCGAGATAAACAATGGCGGCGGGCGGTTCGGGTGGCGCGACGGTGCCGCCGGTGGGGTTTTGATAACGCTGGTCGGGCGGCGGCGCGGCGGTGGCCGGGGCGAGCGCGACGACGCCCTCGAGGATCGCCTGCGCGCGCGCGGGGGGCGTTGCGAGTGCGACGGCGAGCAAGCAGGCCGCGGTGAGCAGCGCGTGGGAGTGGGCGTGGGAGCGGGCGTGATTTTGCATGGGGTGGGTGTTTGCGCGGTTCATAGGTTGACCGTGCGCGGGAGTGCGGGGGTGTTGGTTGCGCCCGGTGTTCCACGTTCGACGGGCGGCTTCGACGGCGGTGGTGGGGGCGCGGCTTCAACGCCATTGGTCGGACGTTCGCGGAATTCCGTCGGCGCGGGCGCGGGGTCGAGCCAGCCGCGCACACGATAGACGTACCAGCCGATGGTCTCGTGGAGATACATGTCCAGCACCCGAAAGCCCTCGTAGGTGGGCACGAAGCCCCGGGCCTTGCCGCCGAGGCCGAGGGATTCGAAATCGCAGGCCACGGGAACCAGCTCCACCTCGGCCGCGCGGAACGTGGCCAGCGCGCGCTTCATGTGATTGGCGGACGTGACGAGGAGAATGCGCGTCCATTTTTTCTCCCGCGCGAGCGCTTTCAAATGGAGGGCCTCATCGTGGGTGTTGTCGTTGATCCCGAGGTTGAGCACGGGTGCGGCGGGGATTTGCCACGCGGCGAACCAGCGTTCGAGCAGCACGGCGTCGGGCGTGGGTTTGCCGGCCTCGAGAAAGCCGCCGCCGCCGAGCACGAGGACGGGGGCGCGTTTGCGGCGCATCAGTTCGAGGGCCATGAGGGGGCGGTCGAACGCGGCGTTGACGCCGACGCCAAAGGCGTCGTAACGCGAGCGCTCGTGCGCGCCGCC
>JAYVOY010000488.1:0-4022 GCA_043757645.1 Verrucomicrobiota bacterium | reverse complement strand
ATGGTGAACCAAAGTTAGTGCGTCAATGGCCGCGCCGGAACCGCCCACGCCGTGAGCCGCCGAGACGGCGGCGTTCCGCCAACTGCATGGATTCGGTTGAACTGGTTGGTGAGCAGCGGTGTTCAGGACGACAGAGGAAGAGCGACGTTTGCAGAGGCAAGCACGACAAAGATTCCGTTGGGACCGCCGCCGCTGCCGTTGATGACCACATTCGGCCCATCATCCCCTATTTGGCCCCCAATTACCCACCACCTCACAGAAATTTCCCCGGATTCAAAATCCCCCGCGGATCCAGCGCGCGCTTCACGCGTTGGTGCAGCTCCCGCACCTCCGCCGACACCGCCTGCGGCCACCACGGCTTCTTCGCCAACCCGATCCCATGCTCGCCCGTGATCGCGCCGCCCATCGCGATGATCCGGCCGAACAAATCATCCAGCGCCGCCTCCTTGCGCGCCGCGATGTTCGGCGCGGATTCATCCACCATGAAGTTCACGTGAATGTTGCCGTCACCCGCGTGACCGAAGCACGCGACGGGCATCCCGTGTTTGCGACGCAACTCGTCGGCAAAGGTGAAAAGTTCCTCAAGCCGGCCGCGCGGCACCACGATGTCCTCGTTCAACTTCGTCAGCCCCGTGTCGCGCAGCGCGTACGAAAATTCGCGGCGAATCTGCCAAATCTTTTCACACGGCTGCGGACCCACCGCGCGCTGAATGAAGCGCGGCTTCACGCTCGCAACCAATTTCTCCAGCGTGCGAATCTCGCGCGCCACGCTCGCCTTCTGCCCGTCGATCTCGACGATGAACAACGCCTGACAGCCCGCGAGCATCGTGCTGCCCGTGCGTTTGCGCGCCGCCGCCAGCGTGTACGCGTCCGCCAACTCCAGCGCGCACGGCAAAAATCCCGCGGCAAAAACCGACTGCAACGCGCGAATCGCCGCCTTCATCGTCCCGCACCCCACCACGAGACACGCCCGCGATTGCGGCAATGGCAGCAACTTCAACGTCGCCTCCGTCACCACCCCCAGCATCCCCTCCGACCCCACAAACAGGCGCCCGAGCTCGAAGCCCGTTTTGTTTTTGTGCGTGCGCGAGCCGAGCCGACACAGCGTTCCGTCAGCCAGCACCACCTCGAGACCGAGCACGTAATCCCGCGTCACGCCATACTTCAGGCACCGCGGCCCGCCCGCGTTCGTCGCGATGTTGCCGCCCAGACTGCAATCCGCGCGGCTCGCCGGATCGGGCGGATAAAACAGCCCGAGCTTCTCGACCTCCGCCTGCAATTGCGCCGTGATCACGCCCGGCTCGACCACCGCCACGAAATCGCGGTCATTGATCTCCTTGATCCGATTCATCCGCGCCACGGACAGCGCGATCCCGCCACGCACCGGCACGCACCCGCCCACGTAACCGTAGCCCGCGCCGCGCGGCGTCACGGGAATGCGATGCTCGTTGGCGAACCGCAGAATCGTCGCGACCGACTGCGCGTTGCGCGGCAGCGCGACCACATCGGGCAGGGCGCGCGCGAACCATTTGTCGCCGGAGTGCTCCTTGCGCGTTTGCTCGTTGACCGTGATTTCGTCCGCAGCCAACTGCGCTTGCAAACGCGGAAGCTGCCGCTGCCAGGCGGGAATTTTCATGCTTCGGGAAAAGGTCCTTCGGAAGAAGTTGTTTCGGGAGAAATCGCCGGCTCCGGCGTGGCCACAATCGCCGCCGCAAATTCCGCCTCGTCGTCCGGCACCCGCACCAGAATGCCGCCCGCCGCGAGCGCGTAGCCATCCAGGCTTAACGACGACAACTCGTGAACCACCTCGGGATGCAGCCCCGCCGCATCCAGCAACGAGTGAAACAACTGGGCATCGGCGGAATTGAAACAACGACGAATCGTAACCACAGCCCGGACGATGCGCACCGCCCCGCGATAATTCAAGGCTCCCTCCTCGTTGTAGGAGACGAGGTGACGAGACTCTAACTTTTCCCCGCCAAAACCGCCCTTTCACCCACCGTCCGGATGTACGCCCCCCCGCAGTCCTTTCTCCAATTCCCTCGCCCCAAATTCCCTTGCCAAAATCCGGACGAACTCAGCCCGAAGAAGGTTTGAGCCTCGTCACCTCGACTCCTACAACGAGCATCATGCGGCCTTCAAATCCGCAAACACGATTGTCCCCGTCCCCGTCTGCAACAAACTCAGCACCTGCACCTCCGCCTGCTGCCCCACGAGCCGCTGCGACTGATTCACCACCACCATCGTGCCATCGCTCAGATACCCAATCCCCTGCCCCTTCTCGCGCCCCTCGCGCACGATGTGAACCTCGAGCATTTCCCCCGGATGCACCTGCAGCTTCAGCGCGCGCGCCAGCGCATTGATGTTCACGTGCGGCACCGACTGCAGCTCCGCGATTTTGCCGAGGTTGTAATCGTTGGTGAACAATTTCGCCCCGAGCATTTTCGTCAGGCGCACCAGCTTGCCATCGACTTCCTTTTCGTCCGCGAAATCCGCCTCGTGAATCTTCACATCCAGTTTCGGCGTGCGCTGCAAACGGCTCAACATCTCCAGGCCGCGCCGCCCGCGCGCCTGCCGCGCCGGTTCGCTCGCGTCGGCAATCGACTGCAATTCGTGCAACACAAACCGCGGCACCACGATGATCCCCTCCACAAACCCCGCCTCGATCAAATCCGCAATCCGCCCGTCGATGATGATGCTGGTGTCGAGCACGAGCAGATTTTCCGGCCTATTCTGCGGCGCGAAACGCACGTAGGGAATGATCAGCGAAAAATCCTCCTTGTTGCTCCGCAGCGCGAGAATCACGCCGATGTAACCGAACCCGAGAAACAGGCACAACCGGATCAACCACCGCGTCGCCTCGTCCGTCGTCTCGAACAACCCCGAGCGATCGATCATCATCGCGATCAACGATCCCAGCGTCATCGCAAACGTCACCGCCGAAAAAGTCCGCAGCGAAAAACCCTTCACCAACTCATCCAGCGCAATCAACACGCCGCCGAAAACCAGCCCCGCGCCCAGTCCCAACGGCCCGTTCTCAATCATCTCGGGTCGCACCTGGCTCACCGCGTAGCCACCAACGGCGCAGAGAAACAGAAACGGAATTCGGATTTGCCAGAGCGCCATGACGTTCAGGAATTGGAACACACAGTTAGAGACTGCCCAGTACGTCGGCGGAATCGCCCCACCCTTTGAGCGCAAAAACGCGTCCGAAAACAGCGCGGGAAAATCCCGCGGGTGAAGTCCCGCAGATTCAAGCCGACCACAGATTTGAAGAACATCATCTGTGGGATTCCCTTTCCCTGAATGGAGCGCCGAGCACCGGCTCGGCGCGAACCCAACGCCACCGTCCACGCCGAGCCGAGACGATCACCGCAGTGGTGCGCAGCGCCCGTTGCCACGCCGCAGCAGGATTTCGAGTTCAATCCCGCTGGTTGAAAATCGCGAGCTTCACCTCACGAACAGACCTTCATCCATCACCCGGTGGGGCGTGTCGAAAACCGCTGGCGCGGCGGATGCGGGCGACACGCTTGCGCGTCCGGTCTTCACCATAGTTTTCGCGTGCGTTGCAATTTCGCGCTGCTTACCTTCCCGCCGCATTTTATGGCACACGTAAAACCCTTTCCCGCGCTGCGACCCAAGGCCGAGCTGGCTTCGCAAATTTGTGAACTCCCTTACGACGTCATGTCCTCGGACGAGGCGCGGCAGATGGCGGCGGGCAATCCGCTGAGTTTTCTGCACGTGAGCAAACCGGAGATCGATCTGCCCGCGGGCACGGATCTTTATTCGCCGGAGGTTTACGCGAAGGGCCGCGAGAATTTGCAGGCGCTCCTCGCGTCGGGCGCGCTGGCGCAGGATCGGAACGCGGGGTTCTATCTGTATCGACAGGTGCTGGGCGGGCACGCGCAGGTGGGCCTCGTGGCGGTGGTGAGTTGCGCGGAGTATCAGGCGGGCATCATCAAGAAGCACGAACTCACGCGCGTGGACAAGGAGGACGACCGCGTGCGCCACATCGAAACGCT
>JAYVOY010000487.1:0-4025 GCA_043757645.1 Verrucomicrobiota bacterium | reverse complement strand
GCGCGGTCGGCGCGCGAGGCCCAGACTTGGGGCGAGACGTATTGCACGATTTTCGGATGCCAGTTGGCGAAGTCGCCGCGCTGGCGCGCGAGGCGTTGGCGCACGGCGTGGGCGAAGCGGCGGTTGAAGCCGGAGAAATCCACGCAAATGATCACGTCGGGCTGGCGCGCGCAGGCGAGGTCGAGCAGTTGATCGAAGAGCCGCTTGAACTGCGCGTAATTCTGCAACGCCTCGAGCAGGCCGATGACGGAATGCTGAGTGAGATCAAACGCGAGGTCCACGCCGGCCGCGGCCATCGCGGGTCCGCCCGCGCCGAAGAACCGCGGGCCGAAGCTGGACGGGCGCGCAGTGATTTGGGTGGTGAGCTCGCGCGCCAGTTCCGCCGCCAGCGAGTCGCCGCTGGGGTCGCCGGCGATGAGCATGAAGGACAAGGGTTGCATATTTTTTTGAAATTCTGGCGCGTGTTGGCGGCCGGACTTTTCGCGCGCCGGTGCGCGCATCAAACCGCGATGCTGCCACGGTTGGACCGCCGCCGTCCCGGCGGCTCACGGCGTGACCAAGGCCAGAGTCGCGATTCTCGCCCCAAACTTCAGTTCACCCGTCGCGGCTCGTCTCGGGCAACGGACTCGCGGCGCGCGCTGGAGGTTCGGACGCCGTGAGCCGCCGGGACGGCGGCGGTCCAACCGCGCGCGTCACCCGCCGCGCCCCGCGTTCGCCGTTGTTTCGGCGGCCTGGATTTGCCGCGTGATTTCAAATGCCAGATCGAGCGCTTGTTTCGCCGAGGCGCCGCTCACCTTGGGCGTTTGCGAGGCGCGGACGCACTCGACGAAGTGCGCGAGTTCGAGTTTGAGCGGTTCGTCTTTTTCGATCGGCACCGGTTCGCGCACAATTCGCTTGCCGCCGAATTCGCTGACGATGGTGCTGTCGCGCGCGGCGAGCAGTTTTTTCAGCAGCGAGCTTTCCTCCTCACCGTCGCGGGCGATGCGATAGATGAAGCCCTCCTGCGCGCGGTAATCGAGCGAGATGTAACTCGGCTGCGCGCCGCCGCTGAACACGCGAATCTTGCGCATCCGCTCGGGACTCACGCGGCTGGCGGTGAGGTTCGCGACACAGCCGTTGGCAAAGCGGAGCCGCGCGTTGGCAATGTCCTCGCTTTTACTCAGAACGGGAATGCCCACGGCGTCCACGCTGACGACGGGCGATTGCACGAAGGCTAGCAGCACGTCGAGATCGTGAATCATCAGGTCGAGCACGACGCCGATGTCGGTGCTGCGCGCGGGATACGGCGAGAGGCGGTGGGTCTCGATGAAGCGCGGCGCGGTCGCGACTTGCTGGAGATAAGTGAAGACGGGATTGAAGCGCTCGACGTGGCCGACTTGGAGGATGAGGCCGCGTTGTTGCGCGAGTTGCACGAGTTCGGCGGCCTCGGCGGTTTTGTCGGTCATCGGTTTTTCCACGAGCACGTGGCGGCCGAGCGTGAGAAGCCGGCGCGTGAGGTCGAAGTGCGTGGTGGTGGGCGTGACGACGCTCAAGGCGTCCGCGGCGGCGGCGGTTTCCTCGAGCGAGGCGAAGGTGCGGACGCGGTGTTTCTCGGCGACGCGCGCGGCGTTCTCGGGGTTCACGTCGCAAATGCCGACGAAGTCCACGGTGCCCGCGGCGGCGAGCGCGGCGTAGAGACGGGCGTGTTCCTTGCCCAAAGAACCCGTTCCCAACACGGCGACGCGAAGCAGTGATGACATGCTGCGGGGCATCAAAGGGGAAAAGGGGCGGGAAGAAAAGGCGGGGTTTTTTGGAGGGGGTGGTGTGAGGGCGCGCCGCTGCTTGTAGGAGCCGACGTGAGGAGGCTCTGACCTTTCCCCGAACCAGCGCGCCGCGGGTGCGTGCAGAAATGTTAGAGCCTCCTCACGTCGGCTCCCACAAAGCACGGTGCGAATTTTGCCGCTGCGGAAGTGAGCGATTCTGACGGGCGGAAATTTCTGCCGCGCGACGGCACTCAGCGGCGCAGTTTATCATGTGATTCACAGGAATTCCCGGCGGCACACGCGGTGCTCACGGAAGACTTGGCGTTTTTAACCAAACAACCCGAACCAGTCGTATGCCTGCCAAAGAAGCCGTCCGTCTCGAAACCGCGTGGGAAAAGGTCGTCGTGAAATTCCGCGAGGTCTGCCTATTGCGCCGCGAGTCCAAGCTCTCTGAGTCCGAGCGCGTGTTGAAAGAGGAGATGCCGGGCGTGATCGCCGCGTGGTCGGCGGTGAATCCCGCGCCCATCGCGACGAAAAAAGCCGAGCTGGAAACGATGTTCGCCACCGAGCGTCGGCGCGTGGATCAAACCCTCGTGATGCAGCGCGTGCTCGCGGGTCAAATGAGCGAGCAACTCATGCCGGTCGTGCGCGAGCGCGTGGCGGAAGAGGTGAGAAAATTCTTCGCCGAACAAATGCGCGGAATGCAGTCCACCATGATGCCGGTCGAGAACAAAGGCGCGGCGCGGGCCGTCGCCGCGATGATGCCCGAAGAAGCGCCCGAGCCAGCCGCCACCGCGCCGGTCATCGTGCCGCTGCCGCGGCCGTCGCCGCTGGCGATGCCCGCCGCGACGATGGCCAGCATGGCCGGCGCGCGACGTCCGAATTTCACGCTTGCGCGCGCGTGAGCTGAAAGTGCGGAGCGCCGCTCTCCCGATCGGCGCGAGGGCGCCGGAGCCGCTCACGCCGAACCGGAGTTCGGCGCTCCGCTGGCCGTTCGCCGCGTCACTTCTTCGGCGCCACGCCTGCACGGCGCGGCGTTTTCCTGCGAGTCGTCGTCGGGATTTGGTGTGGCCAATTGCGCGCGCATGGCCGCGGTATTAACTGGTGCTTCGCACATACCGCGCACTGAGCCGGCTCACTGTTATTCGGAGGCAGTGTTTGAATGCGGGGCGAGGAGAAGACGAATTGATTTCAGGCGGTCTGGGATACAGTCTCGCGCATACAAACCAATCGCCCAGCCATCGCAATTTCATCCCCCCCAACGCCATGATCGACCCGCAACGCCGCGCGCAGGATTTTCCCTCACTCACCGCGAAATGTTATTTGAACACCGCTGCGGAAAGCATTCCCCCCGGGTGCGTCGGCGCGGCGTTGCAGGAATATTGGCGCGACAAATTGCTCGGCATGAAGGGCCGCGACGGCCACTACGCGCGCGTCGAGCAGTGCCGCGAAATCGCCGCGCGCAGCCTCGGTCTCGCGCCCGCCGAGGTCGCGTTTTGCTCGTGCAGCGCCGAGGCGTTCAACCTCCTCGCGACCGCGGTGGAATTGCGTCCCGGCGATGAAGTGGTGATCAGCGATCTGGATTTTCCCTCGGGCGTCACCCCGTGGCTCGCGCAGACACGACGCCACACCGTGCGCGTGTGGCGCCATCGCGAGGGGCAGCTCGACGCGCAGGATTTGCCGCCGCTGCTCAACGTCCGCACGCGGCTCGTGCAGGTTTCGCTGGTGAGTTTTTTCAACGGCCAGCGGATTGACTGGCGGCCGTTCCACGACGCCGTGCGCCGCTACGCGCCGAACGCGCTCATCGCCGTCGATGTCACGCAGGCGCTCGGCCGCGTGCCGCTGGATTGCCGGGACGCGGACATCATCATTTCGAGCACGCACAAGTGGACCCTGGGCATTCACGGCGGCTGCATCGTGGGCATCCCGCAGGCGCGCGCGGCGGAACTCACGACGCGCGCGGGCGGCTGGTTTCATCTGGAGAACGCGTTCGACGCCGACCGCTTCGAGCGCGTCGCGACGAAGAAAGGCGCGCCGAGTTTCGCGACGGGGATGCCGAACTTCGCCGCGATTTACGCGCTCAACGCGGCGCTGCGTTATCTCGCCGAAATTGGAATTGAGAACATTGCGCGCCACGCGGACCCGCTCACCGAGCGCGCGGTTTTCGGTTTGCAACAACTCGGCTTGAAACTCATGGCCCCGTGGTCGCGCAAAAATCCCTCGGGCATCATGGCCTTCCGGCATCCCCGAACGGCGGACCTCCACGCCGCGCTCGAACGCGAG
>JAYVOY010000486.1:0-4028 GCA_043757645.1 Verrucomicrobiota bacterium | reverse complement strand
TCCGCGGCTTCCACACACGTTGATGCACCCAGTAGGGCGAATGCTCGGTGCCATTGCCCACGGTCAGCGTGACAGCCGCGCGGGCATTGCGGTTTTTGAGTTTCAGAAAAACGTCGCCGGCCTGCGTCAGCAAGCCGTCGAGCGGCAGATAATTCTCACTTTTGATCCGCGCCTTGACCCCCGTCTCGTCCGTCGTGAGGAGAATCGCATCGACGTTGCGGCGCGCGGCCGGCTCGGGCTGCTTCTCCGCGATCAAGGTGAGGCGCGCCACGCCGGGCTGCAATTCGGCGAACGCGTCGTCGCCCTCCCACACGACATTTTCCACCGCGCCCCAGTTCCAGCCGACCTCGGGTTTCACGCCGCTGTGAAACGCCCAAATCTTCGGCTGCTCGCGTCCACCATAGGGGCGGTCCAGGCGCACCTGACCGCCCTGCTCGACGCGAAGGTGAAAGCGCGTCTCGAAGCGAAAACACGCCTCGTAGCGCGCCAGCACGAGGTAACGCCCGGCCTTCGGCACGTTCACCTCGATGGTCGCCTCGGTGCGCGGACATTGCTCCGGCGCACCGAGAAAGGCCTTCCGACTGAGGAACGTGTTCGCGAACGTGGCGGCGTAATAATTCTCGCCCCAGTTGCCCGGACGCCACCCACCGCCGTCGGGATTGGCGACGTGAAACTCCTCGGCCTCGACGAGAATGCTCCCATCCGGCAGCGCGGCGACGGGCGTCGTCCCGCGATACCCCGGCGCGCGCGCGGCCATTTGCTCGAACTCGGCGGCGCTCAGTGGGCTGGGCGCGAGGAGCGAACCCGCAAGTGCGGCGACGAAAATTGCGCTGCGGAAACGCGGCGCGAAGTGCGGAAACGCGGCAGCAAACCAGCGGACGGACGCGGGAGATGTTTGGAAGTTCATGTGGTTCACGGGTGAAATGCCGCACTCCGACGGCGGATCGCGCGCGTTTCTTCGCGCGCGCCGGGGAGCGCGGCGACTCGCCACCGTCGGGGTGGGGCAGGGGATGCCCGCCCCGCTCCACGTGCCGGTTGCCGAGTGAAGAGCGGACGCTGACTGGACTTCGAGGCGACCAGTCGCCACACTCCAAAACACCGCGGGCATTCAACGCCCCCCCGCCGCGGGGCGAACGAAAACCGGTTGGCTTTCCCCAGACGCATCCGCGCACTGCCCCCGTGGCGCAAATTCCATTCGCCCCTCTCTCTCGCCGCTGCCATAGTCCGCGCGATGTCTCTGGCGTCGGTTTTCCTCTCCGGGCGGGAGTGGCTTTTGCCCGCGGCCCTGCTGGCGCTGGCGGCGCTGGCGGTGCTCGCGTGGTCGTATCGGCGCGCGCGCGGACAGGGCGCGCTCCGGGCCGCGTGTTTCGCCCTCAAACTCCTCGGCTTCCTCGCGCTCGCCGCGTGCCTGCTCGAACCCCTCTGGACCACGCAACGCGCGCGCCCCGGCGCAAATCTCGTCGCCCTCGTCGCGGACAATTCCCAGGGCCTGCAAATTCGCGACGCCGGCGAAACCCGCACGCGTGGCGAGCAATTGCGCGCGCTCCTGACGGACGCGAAGGCGTCGTGGCAACCGGCGCTCGACGAGAATTTTCAAGTGCGCCGCTACTCGTTCGATGCGCGCCTCCAGTCCGTGCGCGACTTTGCGGAACTCGGTTTCGACGGCCGTTCCACCGCGTTGCGCGGCGCGCTGCGCACGGTGAGGGAACGCTTCGCGAATCGTCCCCTCGCCGCCGTGCTGCTCTTCACCGACGGCAACGCCACCGACCTCGGCGACGACGCGCTCGACCTCGCCGGATTGCCGCCGATTTATCCTGTCGTCGTCGGACGCGAGGGCGCGATCCGCGATGTCTCGCTGCAAAATGTCACCGTCACGCCGACCGCGTTCGAGGACGCGCCCGTGATCGTGCAGGCCGAGGTCGTGAGCCACGGATTCGCGGGCGTGCCGCTCGTCGCGCGTCTGCTTGATGCCGCGGGCCACACCGTGCAGGAACAAATCCAACGCGCGGCAAAGGACGGTCAGCCCACGGTTTTTCGTTTCAATTTCCGCCCCGAACGCGCGGGCCTTTCATTTCATCGCGTGACGGTTTTCCCCAAGGACGACGCGGGCGCCGAGGCCACGCTCGCGAACAATCGCCGCGACATCGTGGTCGATCGCGGCCGCGGCCCGTATCGCGTGCTCTACGTCGCGGGGCGTCCGAATTGGGAGTTCAAATTTCTCAATCGCGCCGTCGCCGAGGACGATCAGGTGCAACTCATCGGCCTGCTGCGCATCGCGAAACGCGAGGCGAAGTTCGAGTTCAAGGGCCGCAAGGGCGAGTCGAGCAACCCGCTGTTTCGCGGCTTCGGCAACCAATCCAAGGAGGACATCGAACGCTACGATCAGCCCGTGTTTATTAGGTTCAACACGCGTGATGAACTCGAGTTGAAGGGCGGTTTTCCGAAAGTGCCCGAGGACTTGTTCGGCTACCACGCGGTCATCGTGGACGATCTTGAAGCCGAGTTTTTCGGCCCCGAGCAAATGGCGCTCGTGCAGCGGTTCGTCTCCGAACGCGGCGGCGGATTTCTCATGCTCGGCGGCGCGGAATCATTCCAGGACGGCAAATACGCGCGCACGCCGATCGGCGACATGCTGCCGCTTTATCTCGACCGCGCATCCGCTGTTGCGAATGCCGGCCCGGTGCGGCTCGCGTTGTCGCGCGAGGGCTGGCTGCAACCGTGGGTGCGCCTGCGCGCGAACGAGGCCGAGGAAAAAGCGCGGCTCAAGGAGATGCCGGAATTCCACGTGTTCAACCGCGTCCCCGAGGCCAAGCCCGGTGCGAGCGTGCTTGCGACGGTCGCCGACGCCGACGGTCACCCACTGCCCGCGCTGCTCGCGCAACGCTTCGGCCACGGGCGCACCGCCGCGCTGACCATCGGCGATTTTTGGCGCTGGGGTTTTCAGGACGAGAACGCGCATCGCGACATGGACAAGGCGTGGCGGCAACTCGTCCGCTGGCTCGTGAGCGACGTGCCCGCGCGCATCGATTTGCAGGTCGTGCGCAAAACCGATGATCCCAGCGGCGCGGTGCGGTTGCTCGTGCGTGCGCGCGACAAGAAATTTCAACCGCTGGAAAACGCGACCCTCGCCCTGCACGTCCGCGCGTTCACGCACGACGCCGCCGCGACGAATCAAACCGCCGCCGGCCTGCTCAACACGCGCACCAACCTCATCCGCCTGCCCGCCGAGGCCTCGGCGACCGAGCCGGGCGTGTTCGAGTCCGCGTTCGTCCCGCGCGAGCCGGGCGCGTATCTCGCCGAGGTCATCGTGACGGATTCGCAGGGCGCCGAGGCGGGCCGCGCCGAAGCGGGCTGGACCACGGATTTCGCCGCGGAGGAATTTCGCTCGCTGCAACCGAACCGCGCGCTGCTCGCCGAGATTGCGCGCCAGACCGGTGGCGAAATCATCGCCTCGGACCAGCTTGCGGAATTCGCCCGCAACCTGCCGTCGCGCAAGATGCCCATCACCGAATCGGTGACGCTGCCGTTGTGGAATCAAGCGTGGGTGTTTCTCTTCGCGCTCGCGTGTTTCGTCGGCGAGTGGGGCTTGCGGCGCTGGAAGGGATTGCCGTGAGCCTGCAAACCACCAATGGCCTGACATCGCGCCCGGCGCGCGGCGGTTACGCCGCTTCACCGAGCGAACGCCGAACGCGCCCCGTTTTGTTTTTTCTCACGCTGCTTACGATGCTCACGTTTGCGTCGCGCATCACCGCCGCGGAGCCACCGCGCACAAACGCCACGCCCACCGTCATCGTCGTCACCGGCGCGGCGGGCGAGGAGGAATTCGGCAAACATTTCGCGACTTGGGCCGACGCGTGGCGCCAGGCCGCGCAACTCGGTGGCGCGCGCTTGATCAACATCGGCCCGACCAACGCGCCCGGCATCACCGATCGCGACCGCCTCCGGCAAACGCTCGCTGACGAGGCGAAATCCACCACGGGCGACCTCTGGCTCGTCTTCCTCGGCCACGGCACGTTTGATGGCAGGGA
>JAYVOY010000485.1:0-4030 GCA_043757645.1 Verrucomicrobiota bacterium | reverse complement strand
GGATTTCTCAACCAACCTCACCACCATGAATCCGACATCGAATCTGAGAATTCTCCTCGTCCTTTTCGCCGCGGTGGCGGGCGGCGCTCCGCTCGCAGCCGCCGATTCTCCCCTCACCAAACCACTCTCGCCGCGTGACGCCGCAGAAATCGCGCAGCGCGCGCTGCCCTTCGTGCTGGCGGAGGCCAGGGAGTGGCGCAAGGACCGCAAGTGCGTTTCGTGTCACCAAGTTCCCTCGATGCTTTGGAGCCATCACACCGCCGCGCGCGCCGGACTCACGCTCGACCGCAAGGAACTCGCCGAGTGGTCTGAGTGGTCCGTGGATTGGAGGAACTGGCCGCAACCGAATCAGAAACAAACCGAGGCGCAGGCTGTCGGCGGCAATGTGGACACGATCTACGCGCTGCTGTTGGGCCGCGATGTCGCAGCATCAGCGGGCGTGCCGTGGGTCGCGGATTTTCGCCAGCACTTGCTCAAGACGCAGCAGCGCGAGGGCCTCTGGAAAGGCGGCGGACAACTGCCCGGCGGCAAGCGCCCCGCGCGCGAAGTCAACGAAGTCGCGACGATGTGGGCGCTGCTCGCGTTGAAAAGCTCAGGCCCCGAGAACGCGCCGTTTCTCGACGCACAGAAGCGCGCCACGAACTGGCTCGCCGCGGCGAAGCCCGGCGTGAGCGCCGAGTGGTTCGCGTTGCGGCTGCTTCTCAACGGCGGCGGCGCGCCGCTGCCGGACCGGGACACCGCGCTTGCGGATTTGCTCAAAGCGCAACACGACGACGGCAGTTGGGGCTGGCGCACCGACGAACCCGGTGACGCCTTCGGCACCGGTGTCGCGCTCTATGCGCTGGGCCGCAGCGGTGTGGCGTTCACGCACGACTCCGTGCAGCGCGCGATTCGTTTCCTGCAATCCACGCAACGCCCCGATGGCTCGTGGGCCGTCCCCAGCACACGCAAAAGCGACAACAATAAAATCCGCGCCACCGCCACCGACTGGGGCAGCGCGTGGGCCGTCGTGGGAATGCTGCAGTGGGCACCGGCGGTGCCGGCGCGGTCTGCGGCGGCGCAATAGTCACGCGCGGTTCTGCCGCGCCCCGCGTTCGTTGCCAAGCGTCGCACCGGGAGCAGTCTGGCTCGTTCAGCCATTGAAAAAGCGAAGGCAACCAAGTCGAGCGGCCCGGTTCGTGTCGCGGTGCCAGCGGAGCCGTTGGGTTGCCGAAAGCGGTGTCGCCGCTGCGCTTTGCCACCGCGGTACAAAATGGGGCGGCGCGCGGGATTTTTTATGTACTGCGCCGGCAGAGCGCTAGCGGCGACGGCGCTTTCGAACGCACGGGACGCGGGAAAAGCGCCGCAATTTTCTTCCGTCGGCAAAGCTCGTCCGACATTCTCACCGCCCGGAACCCATGAAATATTGCGCCCCGCTCTTCGCGGTCTGCTTCCTCGCCACGTTCGCCCTCGCCCCTCCGCTCCGCGCCGAGGTCGCGATTCGCGAACTCGCCGACCGCATCCGTGTCGAGATCGACGGCGCGCTTTTCACCGAATGGCGGCACCGGGATTGGGTCGCGCCGTTTCTTTATCCCGTCGTCGGACCCACCGGCGAAAACCTCACGCGCCATTTCCCAATGCAGCCCGGCGTCGCGGGCGAGGAGCAGGATCATCCGCATCACCGTTCGATTCGTTTTTCCCACAGCGACGTGAACGGTTTCAATTTTTGGTGGGCGCCGGCGAAGGACAAATTCGGCCGCACCGCCACGGTGAAATTGGAGCAGGTCGAGAAACTTTCCTCCGGCAAAACCGGCGAACTCATCCTGTGGAATCAATGGCTCGGCGACGGCAAGCTCGTGCTGCGCGAACGCGTCCGCCTTGCTTTCACGCCGCTGCCGAATCGCCAACTGCTGCTCGACTACGACACTGAATTGCACGCCCCCGCCGACGCGCCCGTCGTCTTCGGCGACAAGCGCGACGGCGGCCTGCTCGTGCGCGTCGCCGGCACGATGAAAGTCGAGTCCGAGAAGGGCGAGCGCGGCCTTGGCGCCATCGTGAACAGTCGCGGCGACACCAACGCCGCCGCCTGGGGCAAGCGCGCCGAGTGGACCGATTACTCCGGCCCCGACGCCCGCGGCCAGACCGTCGGCATCGCGCTGTTCGATCACCCGGCGAACCTCCGTTTCCCCACGCACTGGCACGCGCGCACCTACGGACTCCTGACCGCCAATCGCTTCGGCTCCGATCACTTCAAGGGCAACTACGAAGACCACCAAAAGCTTTCGTGCCGACCCTACGGCACCAACTGCCCCGCCTGCGCGACGCACTCCGGCGACTACACGCTCGCGGCGGGCCAGACCCTCACGCTGCGCCATCGCTTCTACTTCCATCACGGCGACGCGCAGACCGCGCCGGTCGCCGCGCAATACCACACCTACACGGCGGACCCTGAAGCGGTGCTCGGCCGGATGCGCGCGTTGCAGCAGGACCGGCAGTGGAAGGAAGTGCTCGCACAATTCGCCGCCGTGGACTTCGCCGCGTGGACGCCTGCGCTCGCGAGTGAAGCGCTGCATTTGCGCGGACTGGCCGGCTCGTTCACCAAGGACGGCCCGCGCGCCGAGGCCGACTTCCAGCAGGCTGTTCAACTCGCGCCGCGCAACGAAGCCTTCTGGCTCAGTCGCGCCGACAACTTCGCGAACAACGTGAATGACACCGAGCAAGCCCTGGCTGCCTACCGACAAGCCTTCGCACTCACGGGCAAGGGGAACGGCTGGCAACCGCTCACCGCGACCATTGCCATCGCGCGCCTGCTTACCGATCAAGTGAAGCCCGCCGAGGCGCTCGCCGTGCTTCAGACTTATGGCAACATGGCTGGCATGGCCCCGATTTGGCGCATCAAAATGCTCCGCGCCCACGGTCATGCTTACGCCGCCCAAGGCAAAGAGAAGGAATCCCTCGCGAGCTTTCGCGAAGCCCTTCAACTCGAAACACAATCTCAATGACGATCCAACACTTGAAACGAATCCTCCCACTTCTCCTCTCGCTGGGCATCAGCGTCTTTGCAGCCGATCCAACGCCGCCCCTTTCGCCCGCAGACGCCAAGGCTGAGGTGGTGCTCGGCAAGATGAACGCGCTGGCCAAGGACCGTCGCTGGAAGGACATCATCGAGCAGTTCAAAGGCGAAGACCTCACTCTATGGAAGGACGCAACCGCTCAGAAGGTGGCCGCCGTGGCGAGTCTGCGTGCGAAGGCTTATGTTGGCATCGATGATCCGGCGAGCGCGGAGAAGGAACTGAAGTTCGCTGCGCAGCGTGCGCCGAAGCTGGGCGACGCGCTGCATGAGTTGGCGGCGCTTTACAGCGGTGCGTTGAAGAATGATGCGCTCGCCATGGAAGCCTATGACAAGGCTTTTGAGCGTGCGGGCAAATCGTTCGGCTGGGTGTCGCTAAGTTCCACCCTGGGGTCGGCGGGTATTCTTATGAAGCAAGGTAAAGCTGCGGAGGCGCAGCAGGTGATGGCTCGCTACGACGCTTCCGATGTGTCGCAGTTGGCCGGTGTTTGGGGCGAGAAGATGCGCGCGCTGAATGAGCAGATCGCGGAGAAGCTCAGTGGCTCGCTGCTGCTCATCGCGGACAAGGGTGTGAGTAAGTATCAGATCGTCCTGCCAGACACCTATCCAACACCCGCCATCGCCGAGGATATGAAGCAGGTGGCGCGTCTGTTGCAGACAGCCTTCAAGGCCAACGGCGCGGAGTTGCCCGTCGTTGCGGAGTCGGCTCGGGACAAAGCAAGGCCAGCGATCTATCTCGGTGACACCGCCTTCGCACGCAGTCATGGCGTTGACGTGAAGAAGCTCAAAGGCTGGAGCTACGTCCACAAAGCCGTCGCACGCGACATCATCATTGCGGGTCGCGATGAGACTGCGCCAGGCCGGGGAACGCCCGCCACTTCTGGTGCGAGCTTTGATCGCATCGGCACCGCCAAGGCCGTGACGGATTTCTTGCAGAGCCACGTCGGCACGCGCTTCCTGTTTCCTGAACAGGGTGGCTTT
>JAYVOY010000484.1:0-4034 GCA_043757645.1 Verrucomicrobiota bacterium | reverse complement strand
TCAGCGCGGCGTGCTCGATCACCGCGGATTGCGGCACTTTCGACGGTGCGGCGCCGACCGTCACGACCTTCGCCGCCGCCTTCGCATCGGCCTGATAAAACGCGCGCTGCCTCTCGAAGGCCCGCCGCAGCACAGTGAGATCCCCCGCCGTCGGCTTGCGCCCGAGCACGCAACGGAACGCGAACGTCACCCGCGCCTCCGTGTCCGCGCCCGCGTCCAGCGCGCGCGCGGCGAGCACGCGCGCGGCCTCGGCCCACGTGGGGTCGTTCAGCGTCGTGAGCGCGTGCAGCGGCGTGCTGGTCGTGGAGGCGCGCACCTTGCACGTTTGGCGATTCGAGGCGTCGAACATATTTGCCGGCCCGATCGTGCGCCGCCAGAACGTGTACAAACTCCGCCGATACAAGTCCGCACCCGCCGACGCCGGATACGTGAAATCCCGTTCCTTCGTGATCGCGAGCGTCTCCCACACATCATCCGGTTGATAAGGATAAACCGGCTTTCCACCGATGCGCGGATCGAGCAATCCACTCGCCGCCAACGCGACATCGCGCAGCACCATCGCCGGCGCGCGGAACCTCGCGCCCCGCGCGAAGAGCCGGTTCTCCGGATCGCGCTGCACCAACTCGCGGCTCACGCGGCTGCTCTGGCGATAGGTCGCGCTCGTCACGATCAAGCGGTGCATTTGCTTCATGCTCCAGCCGCGCGCGCGGAACTCGACCGCGAGCCAGTCCAGCAACTCCCGATGCAACGGCGTCTCGCTCTGCACGCCGAAATCCTCCGCCGTCTTCACCAGGCTCGCGCCGAAAAATGTCTGCCACATCCGGTTCACCTGCACGCGCGCCGTCAGCGGATGCTCGGCTTGAAACAGCCATTGCGCGAACCCCAGTCGGTTCGTCGGCGCGTCCTTTGGCGGCAACGGCAGAAACGCCGGCGTCGCAAACGACACCTTGTCCTTCGGCTTGAGATACTCGCCGCGATCCAGCAGGAACGTGTCGCGCGGCTTGTCGTCGCGCATCACCATCACGCGCGGCACCTCTTCCTTGCGATATTTCTCGGCCGCTTTTTTCAGCGCATCGACTGCCTTCGCCGCCCCGTCCTTCGCGGCGATGCCGGGCCACACCTTCGTCTCGAACTGCGCGCGCAGCGTCTTTTCCAAATCCTTTTTCTGCGCGTCGGTGCGCTTGTCCGTCGCGATTTTGAGAATGCCCGTGGCGTTCGCGGGCAACGGTTTTGCATCCGGCGTCTGCGAATCCGCCGTCAAGCCCGTCATCCACGCCGCGAGCGCGAGTTCGAATTTCTCCTTCGCCTGACCCTTCGCCTCCGCGTCCCGCACCCTCGCCTCGTGCGCCGCGAGCCACTGCTTGTTCTCCTCATTCGGCAATTCCACAAATGGCGCGGCAATCCGCTTCGGCCCCGGACCGCCGCCCGCCAGCCCGTTCTCCGACACCTGATTGAAGGCCGACATCAGCCCGTAATAATCGCGCTGCGTGAGTGGATCGTACTTGTGATCGTGACACTGCGCGCACGCCAGCGTGAGGCCGAGCCACGTCGTCGCCGTCGTGTCCACGCGGTCAAAAAGATTGTTAAACCGCTGCTCCTCCGCAATCGCGCCGCCCTCACCGTTGAGCAAATGGTTGCGATTGAAAGCCGTCGCGATGAGTTGGTCGTCCGTCGGCTTTGGCAGCAAATCGCCCGCGAGTTGCTCGATGGAAAAACGATTGAACGGCACGTCGTCGTTCAACGCGCGCACCACCCAGTCGCGCCACACCCATTGGAACGTGTCGCCGTCCTGCTGAAACCCGTTGCTGTCCGCATACCGCGCCGCGTCGAGCCACGGCAATGCCATCCGTTCGCCGTAATGCGGCGATTTCAGCAAGCGCTCCACGAGCCGTTCATAAGCATCTGGAGCAGCGTCCGCGACAAACGCATCGACCTCCTCGGGCGTTGGCGGCAGGCCGAGCAAATCGAGCGAGAGCCGGCGAATCAAGGTCGCGCGCTCCGCCTCCGGCGACGGCCCCAATCCCGCCGCCTCCAACTTCGCCAACACAAACCGATCAATCTCATTGCGCGCCCAGTCCGCGCGTTTCACGGCGGGCAACACCGGCCGCTGCGGCGCGACGAACGCCCAGTGCGCCTGATATTCCGCGCCCTCCGCCACCCAGCGCTTCAGCAATTCCTTCTGCGCCGCCGAGAGTGTGCGGTTCGATTTGAGCGGCGGCATTTGCTCATCGGGGTCCGCCGAGAAGATGCGTTTCACCAACTCGCTTTCGTCCGGCTTCCCCGGCTTGAACGCCTCCGCCTTCAGCGCGTCCGCCCGCACGTCGAGGCGCAGGTCGGCCTTGCGTTTGTTCGCGTCCTGTCCGTGGCAGTAGAAGCAATTCTCCGAAAGAATCGGCCGAATCTCGCGGTTGAAATCCACCTTCTCCGCGGCCTGCGCGGGGCGTGGCGCCACGGCTCCGGCGCTGATTGACAGCACCGCGAAAAGCCAGGTGAAGCGTCTCACCGAAAAATAAAAATTCACGCCCGCCGGTTCTGCCGCGGTGAATGCGCGGCGTGATGCAACGGAAAATTCAAACGGGTTTTCAAACACGGGGCGTCAGACGCAGGGGTGGCGCGCGTGTTTCACGGCAATTCCGAATGGGCGGTGAGATCTGTGGCGGTTGCGCGAGAATGCGCGCTCGGACTTGAGCCGTAACGATGCCATTGGCGGAGCGCCGCCGTCCCGGCGGCGCCCGGCGCGGGAAGTCCGCGCGGGCAATTCACACGCCAGCTTTTGGTTCCCCATTCAGTGACCATTTTGAACGGCGGAAAATGTCCGCCTCCCCTTCCTTTGGACGGTGTGAGCCGCCGAGACGGCGGCGGTCCTGCTGCATCGTCACGGCTGTGGCCGTTTCTCGGTGCGTGAATCGGGCCACGGATCAATCCGGAATCGGATCGTTCTTCCCAACGTCCTTGCCTTCCCAATTCACGTTTCCCGTCGCGGCGTCGTAGAGGAGGATGCGGTGCTGGCTGCCGGGGGCGGGCTTTTTGTTCACCTTCGGGAGCCACTTGGCGAGGTCGCGTTTGGTGTCGCTGAAGCGCGCGTCGGCGGCGAGGTTCTGCCACTCGTTCGGGTCGGCGGCGAGGTCGTAGAGTTCCTCGCTCGCGTCGGCGTAGCGGATGTAACGCCAGCGTTCGGTGCGAATGGCGTGGTTGTCGTGATTGTGCGTGGTGATCGCGGGGAAGTCGCGCGGCGCGGCGGCGTCCCTGAGTTGCGGGACGAGGCTGTGACCCTCGAGATCGGGGCGCGCGGGAAAGTTCGCGAGTTCGAGGAGCGTGGGGAAAATGTCGAGCAACTCGGCGGGGCGTCCGCAGCGGGCATTTTTCGAAATGCCGGGTCCGGCGAAAATCAGCGGCACGCGCGTCGAGCGATCCCAGAGCGTGTTCTTGCCGGTGATTTGTTTTTCACCGAGATGCCAGCCGTGGTCGCTCCAGAGTACGACGATGGTGCTGTCGCCGCGGCCCGTGGCGGCGAGCGCGGCGAGCACGCGGCCGACTTGCGCGTCCATGAAACTCACGCTCGCGAGATAAGCGCGGACGAGCGGCCGCCACTCATTGCGCTCCTCGAGCGTGTGCAGGCGCGGCTCGGGCAAACGCCAGTGGAGATACCAGGAGAAACGCGGCGTGTCGTCGCGGTCGCGGGCGAGGAGCGGCGGCATTTGCAGCGTCGCGTCGGGATAAAGATCAAACCATTTCTGCGGCGCGTAACAGGGGACGTGCGGCAGGCGGAATCCGGCGGCGATGAAGAAGGGTTTTTCCTGCGGCGCGGTTTGCAGCGATTCGATTGCGGCGGTGGCGATTTTGTAATCGCCGTGCTCTTCGTCGCGCTCGGGGAACGCGCCCCAGTCCATCGCGGGATGGCGTGGCGCGGGGAGATTCGCGAAGGGTTTCGCGGGTTTGCCGGGGCCGGGCGCGGGACCCCAGGCGTTGAACTCGGCGGCGTGATCCTTCGGCTTGATCGAGCCGTCGTGATAAATTTTCCCACACGTGAAGCT
>JAYVOY010000483.1:0-4051 GCA_043757645.1 Verrucomicrobiota bacterium | reverse complement strand
AAACCCATTTGGAAGCGCGCCCAAACGTGTTGGCAAAATTCGAGTTGGCCGCGGGTCGTCGCCGGCAATGCCTCGAAATTCTGTTCCTCGAACTGTTTGTGAAACTGGTCCGCCCCGGCGGGCAAATCGCCGTCGTGCTGCCCGACGGCCCCTTCAGCAACCGCCCGTTCCGCTACGTCCGTGAATGGCTCCTGCGCCACACGCACCTCACCGCGATCCTCAGTTTGCCGCGCAATATTTTCAACGCCACCAGCGCCAAGACAAACGTTCTCCTCGCCCGCAAACGCGCGCCCAACGACACCTCCCCCGCAAAACCCACGTGGCTCTTCCAGTGCTCCGAACTCGCGCAACTCGACGCCCTCTCGCTTCCGAGCCGCGCGAAGCCCGACCCGCGGTGGCAGTCGGCCCACCTCACTGACACCTGCGACTGGCGGCCCGAGGCGCACGCCGTCGCGCCCGCGTCGCCACACGCTGCCACCGGGTCTGTGGCCGCAGACCAAGCCCCCACGGTTCGCCTCGGTGAGGTTTTCACGCTGCGCACCGGCTTCGCGCTTTACGGCGCAAAACGCGAGTTTTTCGACGAATCCGCGCCCGATCGAATCCTGTTGCTGCGCGCGAAAAATCTTTCCGCGACCGGCGGCTTCCGCCTCGACAAAAACCGCGCCCACATCTCGCGCCACGGCGGTTTCTTCCGCGAGGCATCCGTTTTGAAAACCGGTGAAATCGTTTTTGTGCGTGTGGGCGCCGGGTGTTACGGCCGCGCCGCCGTGGTGCCCCCGGACCTCACCGCGCAGGCCGATGATTGGCTGCACGTGCTCACACCGCTTCCCGGCAGCGACCTCGATGTCCACGCGATCGCGCGCTGGTTCCACAGTGCGGAGGGCCGCGCGGAATTGCTGAAACTGGCCAAAGGCGTCGGCACCCTCAGCATCTCGAAATCATCCCTGAAAAATCTCCTCCTCCCGGCACAATTCATTCGCGGAACGCCGTCGGCTCGCCGACTTGCGGCATGATCGCCCCACGGGTACGGAGTCCCGGCTTCAGCCGGTGGGGAGTCCGCTGTGACACGGGCGCTGGAAAATCCCACGCGTGCCGGGAGCGCGGCACTTCGCCGCCTGAAGGCGGGACTCCATACCCGCGGTGTCCGTGCGGGTGGCTTTTTGCGGTCGCCTCATTAAGCTCCGCGCGCTTACGCAAAAATGGAAACGGCCAGCCACATCGTCGGCATTGATCTCGGCACCTCGAATTGCGCCCTCGCCTTCGTGGAAATCGCGCGCGGCGCGGACGCCGTCGTCGTGGATTTTCCCGTGCCGCAGGTTGTGCGCGCGGGCGAATGCGCCGCGCGCGCGCTGCTGCCGTCGTGCATTTATCTGCCCGGCGAACACGAGCTTCCCCCTGATTCCACGCGGCTCCCGTGGGGCGAGACGCCCGGCGCGGTCGGCGGCGAATTCGCCCGCTGGCAGGGCGCGCGCGTGCCGGGGCGCCTGATCGCATCCGCGAAGAGCTGGTTGTGTCACGAGGGCGTGGACCGCACCGCGCCGATTCTTCCGTGGGGCGCGAATGGGGACGTGAAGAAAGTTTCGCCCGTCGCCGCGTCCGCGTTATTGCTCGAACACCTCGCGCACGCGTGGAACCACGCGCATCCGCACGCGCCGCTGGCCGCGCAGGAAGTCGTCATCACCGTCCCCGCGTCCTTCGATGAAGTCGCGCGCGCGCTGACCGTGAACGCCGCGCGCCAGGCGGGCTTGGAAAAATTCACGCTGCTCGAGGAGCCGCAGGCGGCCTTCTACGATTTCGCCGGACGCCACGCCGCGCGGCTCGCCGCCGTGTTGCGCGACGTGCGGCTCGTGCTCGTCGTCGATGTCGGCGGCGGCACGAGTGATTTCACGTTGGTGCAAGCCGCCGTGTCGCCCGACGGACCCGTGCTGCGGCGCATCGGCGTCGGCGATCATCTCCTGCTCGGCGGCGACAACATGGATGCCGCGCTCGCCCGGCGGCTCGAGGAAAAGCTGACCGCCGGCGGTCGCAAACTCAGCGCCGGCCAGTGGCATCAACTCGTCCAAGCCAGCCGCGCCGCGAAGGAAATTCTCCTCGGCCCCGACGCGCCCGAGACGCAGCACGTCAGCGTCGCAAGCGAGGGCAGCCGCCTGCTCGGCGGCGCGCTCTCCGCCGCGCTCACCCGCGACGAGGCCGCGCAACTCGTGCTCGAGGGCTTTTTTCCGCAATGCCCGCTTGACGAAACTCCGCGTGCCCGTCCCGCCGCGCGCCTTGCGTTGCAGGAACTCGGCCTGCCCTACGCGCAGGATCCCGCCGTCACGCGACATCTTGCGGCGTTTCTGCGACAGCACGCCGCCGCGGGTTTCGCCGCGCTGGGTGAAGCCACGGCTGCCGCCAACAACCGGGTGCGAGCGAAAACGGATGCGCGGCCCGAGAATGGTGGCGCAGACTTCCC
Source organism: Verrucomicrobiota bacterium (assembly GCA_043757645.1). GTDB lineage: Bacteria > Verrucomicrobiota > Verrucomicrobiia > Limisphaerales > BJHT01 > BJHT01. Next base: position 1,599 of record JAYVOY010000483.1, on the reverse strand, counting down.
AGTCTGCTGTGTCGCCGATTTCAAATCGGCGAATCGTGACCAGACCGGCGCGCCTGGAAATGGTGAACGCCCCGCAGGCTGGAAGCCCTGCGACACAGCAGACTTGGAAGTCTGCGCTACCGGAACGGCTCGCACATTCGCTCCCAATTTCATTCCCCACGCGCTTCCCCGCCCCGACGCTGTGTTGCTCAACGGCGGGGTCTTCAACTCGCCCTTGATTTCCGCGCGGCTCGTCGCGGCGTTGTCCGCGTGGTGGCCGGATCAACCGCCGGTGCGCGTGCTCGAACATCAGTCGCTCGAACTCGCCGTCGCCCGCGGCGCGGCGGGCTACGGACTCGCGCGGCGCGGCATCGGACGCCGCATCGGCGGCGGCGCCGCGCACGCATTTTACGTGGGCCTCGGACGCCCCGATCCGAACGGCCCCGCGCGCGCGTTGTGCGTGATTCCGCGCGGCCACGAGGAGGGCGAGGCCGTCGAACTGCGCGACCGCATCTTCCAACTCACGCTCGGCCAGCCCGTGCAATTTCCGTTGTTCACGACGACTTCCGACCGCGTGGACCGCTCCGGCGACGTGGTCGAGGTCACCGACGAACTGCGCGCGTTGCCGCCGATTCACAGTTTGCTCCAAGCGTCCTCGGGCAAGGCGGGCGCGGTGCCCGTGCATCTGCGCGCGCGGCTCACCGAGCTTGGCACGCTCGAGTTGTGGTGCGTCGCCGATCCCGGCGGCGAGCAGTGGCGGCTGGAATTTGAACTGCGCGCGGCCGCCGCGCGCGAGGGTCTCACCACCACGGAATCGCTGCCCGCGCGCTTCGGCGAAGCGCGCGAATGGATCGAGCGCATCTTCAGCCGCACCGCCGGCAACGCCCCGAAATCCCCGACGACCGCGAAGGACGTGAGGCAACTTTGGCCCGAGCTGGAGCGTCGGCTCGGCGCGCGCGAAACGTGGCGCGTCTCGCTGCTGCGGGAAATGTGGAGCGCGCTGTTTCTGCACGCGCCGCGGCGGCGGCGTTCGGAAATTCACGAGCGCGTTTTCTTTCAACTCACCGGCTTTTGTCTGCGGCCCGGCTTCGGCTATCCGCTCGATGAATGGCGCTGCGAACAGACCTTCCGGCTGTTCGCCGAGTTGGTGGAATTTCACCGCGAGAAACCGGTGTGGAACGAGTTCTGGGTTTTCTGGCGGCGCCTCGCGGGCGGCCTCGATGAATCGCGGCAGCAACAAATCTGGGATTATTTGCAACCGCATCTCGCCGCGCGCATCGCGCCCGCGAAAGCACGCGGCGGCGCGAAGGGCAAAGGGATTCAGCCCGACGGCCTCGACGAAATGGTGCGCACCGCCGCGGCGCTCGAACACTTGTCCGTCGCGACGAAAACCGAACTCGGCGGCTGGATCGCCGCGCGTCTGCGCGCCGAGGCGGGCGGCGGCGGCGGCGCGTGGGCGTGGGCGCTCGGGCGTCTCGGCGCGCGCGTGCCGATTCGCGGCAGCAGTCATCGCACGGTGCCGCCGGAGCTGGCGACCGAGTGGATCGAACTGCTGCTGCGCCCCGAGACGCGCACACTCGACGGCGCGCTCTTCGCTGTCGCGCAACTCGCCCGCCGCAC
>JAYVOY010000482.1:0-4056 GCA_043757645.1 Verrucomicrobiota bacterium | reverse complement strand
AGGCAACGCAAGCGCGGGCGGACCGGCACGCGAATTTCCGGCGGTCATCACGCCCCCGCCCCCCGTCGCGCCGCCGTCCCGGCGGCTCCCGGCGTCCGAACCGCGCCGCCCCGAACTTGGGTCCGCGTGCGGCGGTTGCCGACTGCGGGTGTCGGAAGCCGCAGTGGGGCCGGCCCCGCGGACTGATCACGCCGCGAGCCGCCGGGACGGCGGCGCGACGGGCGGGCGTCATTCCGGGGCAGCGGCAAGCTGCGCCCCACCGGGGGCGGCAGGGAACTTCGCCCTTCACCTCTCCGCGAATCGCACCTACCCTCCGCGCCCATGACATTGGAAGACACCATCGGCGACATCCTCGCCAAAGCCCGCAACTCCGCCAACCTCGCGCCTGAAGCCGCCGCCGCCGCCGCCGGCCTCAGCGCCGCCGATTACGAAACGCTCGAAGCCACCGGCAAATCCCCGCAGCCCGCCAATCTCCAAAAACTCGCCACGCTCCTCCGCCTCAACGGCGCCAAACTCGAAGGCCTCGCGCGCGGCTGGTTGCCGCCGGCAATCGATCTCACGCCGTGGCGCGAACTCCGCCAAATCGCCACCACGCAGGGCGGCAACACCGTGAATTGCTACCTCGTCTGGGACGAAGTCTCGCGCGAAGCCGCGCTCTTCGACACCGGCTGGGACGCCGCGCCCATCCTGCGCCTCCTCGACGAAAACGAACTTCAACTCAAACACCTGTTCATCACTCACACCCACGCCGACCACATCGCCGCGCTCGGCCCCATTCGCGAGCGTTTCCCGTTGGTGAAACTCCACTCCAGCTCCAAGCACGCGCCCGTGAACCAACGCACGCGCGCCAACGACTTCATCCACCTCGGCAGCCTCCGCATCACGTTCCGCGACACTCCCGGCCACGCCGAGGACGGCGCGACCTACATCATCGGCACCTGGTCCGAAGACGCCCCGCACGTCGCCGTCGTCGGGGACGCGATCTTCGCCGGCTCCATCGGCGGCGCGCGCGAGCACCTCGATCTCGCGCGCGAAAAAATTCAGCAACAAATCTTCAGCCTCCCCACCGACACGCTGATCTGCCCCGGCCACGGCCCCGTCACCACCGTCGCCCTCGAGAAGCAACACAACCCGTGGTTCTAACCCACCCTTCTTGTGGGAGCCGACGTGAGGAGGCTTCCAACTCAACTTTTTCGCGCCCGCAAAGAAGGTGCCTTCCTGTCTTGCGGGAAACCGCCTGAACCGTGCGGGGTCTGATTTCAGACCGAGAAATCGCAACCCTGATCGCGCTCACCGAGTAGAAACCGTGCGCTTTTTGGGGTCGCTTGCGGACTGGTGCTCAGGCTCGACGAGCCGGTTCTCCCGCGAACGGTGGCGGACCCGGTTGCGCCGGACCGACGACCCGGGCATTCGCAAAATCAATTCGACACCGTGCGCTCCGTTTCAGCCAAAGAGCTTGTCAAACTCGTTGTGTGTGCCGACCCAGACCCAGACGATCGTATCTCCCTTCCGCTCCCCGATGGCGCGATACTGTTCGTTGACCCGGACAGACCAGACCTGCTCGTAACCACCAAGTTTCTTGAAACGGAGCGAGGGTTGTTCGGGATTTTCTTTGAAGAGCGCGTACGCACGACGCGCCGCCCGGCGATTGCTTTCGCTCAGGCGCTCATACGCCCGCCAGAAGCTCGGTCGGGTGCGCGAAATCACAGGCGGTTGGCGTCCAGCGGCTGGTCTCCCTCGGCGGCCGCTTCCCGCAGAAACGCATCCAGACGCGGACGCCTTTGGGGATGCGCGAGGCGGATTTCCCACGCCGCATCCTCCTGCCGCGCGAGTAAAAAACGGGCGAAATCCGCCAACTCGGATTGTTTTTCCTCCGGCAAAGCCGCGCAAACTTGCATGATTTCCTCGGTCGTGCTGCTCATGGCGAAACGATTACCGTCGCGACCGGCAACATTCAACCAGCAACTCGGTGCGGTGACGACAGCCGTTCAGCCCAAGGGGCGGGACAATTCTCGCGCAGCGCGGCTCGGCAACCGACGCAATTCCAAACAGCGCGGGGAAAAACTGACCGCAGTTTTCCGGACACCCCTCACTCCGGCAGCTCGCGCCCCTTTGTCTCCGGCCCGAGCCACACGAGGAACGCCCCCACGACATAAACCGCCGCCATCACCGACGCCGCTTTCGGAAAGCTGTTGTCGAAAAATTTCATCAGGTTCGCCGTCTGCATTCCACCAATGGCCGCGACGATGCGCCCGAAATTAAACGCAAACCCCTGCCCCGTCGCGCGCACCGCGGTGGGAAAAAGTTCCGGCAAATAGAGCGGGAAAAATCCGTAGAACGACGCCGTCGTCGCGCCCGCAAGGAACGCGCTGAACAAAAAAAACGGCGAGTAACCGCTGTTGCATTGATAGAGCACCAGCGCGCCGCCAATCGAGGCGACACACAGCACCGTGTAGGTGATCCGCCGCCCGAACCGCCCCGCCGCCAGCGCCGCCGCCATCGTGCCCACAATCGCGCCCGCCGAGAGCCAGAAGAGCGTCCACTCTTTCGCGTGCAATTCGGGCGCGGTTTTGAACTGCTCGACCACCCAGCGCGGCGCCCATTGCGTCGAACCCCACGTGCCCAGCAGCGCGACTGCGGCCAACCCCGCGCCGAAGAGCATTCGCCGGACGATGAGCGCGCCGTCACCGGCCTTGATGGAACCCGCGGCCTCCGCGCGACCCAGATATTTCCGCACCGGATACAGGTAGCCGAACAGCGCGATGCCCAATCCCGCCAGCGTGATCGCGATGGCGGGCAGCGCGCTGACGCCCGCCGGCGACCACGCCCAAATGATCGCGAGCGCCGCGAGCGAGCCAACCAACACGCCGAGCAAATCCGCGACCGCCCAATACGCCGTCGCGCCGCGCGCGTGCTCGGCCTTCCACTTCTCCGATTCGGGCACGAACATGAGAATAAAGAAAATCAGCAGCGCCGGAAACGCGCCGCTGATCATCAGGAAACGCCACGCGGAATTCGCCAGCAGCTTCGCCGTCAACACCTCCGACAATCCCAGCCCGAGAAAAATCCCCTTCGCCGTCGCGATGAAACTCAGCAGCACCATGCTCAACACCGCGACGAGCAGATAGCCGATGTTCGCCGCCGCGCCGATCAACCCAGCCATGAGCGCGCGGGATTTGCCGGGCCACACTTCATTCACCAGCGCCACGCCCAGCGACCATTCGCCGCCCATTCCCAGCGACGCGACAAACCGCAGCGCCGCGATGTGCCACGCCTCGGTCGCAAAACCGCACAGCCCTGTGAAAATCGCGTAGGTGAAAATGCTGAACGACATCGCCCGCACGCGGCCAATCTTGTCGCCCAGCCAGCCAAACAAAACACCACCGCTCGCCGCGCCGATGAGGAACACCGCGATGATCGCGCCGAACCACTTCGCCGCGTCGGTCGGGAGCGAATTCGGCCCGAGCAAATCCCTCAGCGCCGGCTGCCCGATGAGCGGAAAGAGGCCCATCTCGAAACCATCGAACAACCAGCCGAGGAAAGCGGCGACCAGCGTGGTGTAGCGCGCGCGGGAGTTGGAAGGGGGCGGGGTCGTGTCGTTCATGCGAAAAAAAACAGCCGGCGATTGGTCGGGTGAGCGGGGATTGCTAGGACCAATCGCGATCAGGGTCAAAACCATTCGCCGGAACCGACACTGCGCTACGACAACGGGCGCGGAGGCGATGCCCGCACTATCACGGTCCCGGAGGGACACCGCAGGAAATTAGCCGGGGGCAAGGCCGCGGCAGCGGACGCAGCCCCCGGAGATCCCGCGCAAATTTCCGCTGCCCCAGCGGGGGGCGCAGCTCAGTTTCTTGCAGCCGATTCTCCCATCTCATTAGCACCCGGCTTTAGCCGGGTGTCTGGGACGGCGAATGAGCCCAACCGCTTTAGCGGTTTCCAGTCTGGCTCTCGTGGCTGACCGCTCCGCCAAAGCCGTTGAAACGGCTGCCCGACTCGCTTCCCCGGCAACACCCGGCTGAAGCCGGGTGCTAATGAGAAGTGCAATAAACTGAG
>JAYVOY010000481.1:0-4062 GCA_043757645.1 Verrucomicrobiota bacterium | reverse complement strand
ACGATTGACCACTCGAACTGGGACACGCACGACGCGAATTTCAAAGTGCTCCGCGACGAATTGCTGCCGAAGCTCGACCTGGCGATGTCGTCGCTGTTTATCGATTTGCAGACGCGCGGGCTGCTGGAAAAGACGCTCGTGCTTGTCACCGGCGAATTCGGCCGCACGCCGAAGATCAACAAAAACGCGGGGCGCGATCACTGGAGCCGGTGCTTCTCGGTGATGCTCGGCGGCGGGGGAATCCAGGGCGGGCGCGTCATCGGCAAGAGCGACAAGTGGGCGCAGGATCCGGCGGAAAACCCCTACGGCCCCGAGGATCTCGCGGCCACGATGTTCACGCTGCTCGGGGTGAATCCGAAGGACGAAGTGATCACGCCGGACGGGCGTCCGATCGCGATTGTGAACGGGGGGCGGGTGATCAAGGAGTTGATCTGAGCATTGCCGTGAGCACCGCCGCCGCGAACGATTCCGACGATGATCCAATCGCTGAGATTTGGGCCATTAAGGACGCTCTCTCCGCGAAGTACGGCCACGACATTCATGCGCTGTGCCGTGCTATGTATGCGGAACAAGAGAAGCGTCCGGGCGACTTCGTCAATCTCGGAGGGGAGGACAGAAAGAACCAACCTCCGCCGCGTGCCGTTCAGGCAATTGTCCCCACAACAAAAATCGCCGCTTAAGGGGTAGGACATTTAGAGGGGTACCCCCCCCAAAAAAAACGCTCCCTCATCCCATGAAAACCACCCCAAAACTCCCCCGCGTGGCCTGTCTCGCGACCGCCCTGCTCTGCACCCTCATTTCCACCCCCATTTTCGCCGCCGAAATGGACACCATTTTTGGCCTCAAACTGGGCCAGCTTTTGCCCCCTAAAATCGTGCCCGAAGATTTCCTCCCTTTTGTGGCCACAAATTACTGTGTCATCCCCCCCTCTCCAGCGATCATTTTTGACACATATGCCGTGGAACTCGACGCCTTTGGTAGAATCACTCGAATTAGCGGCTGGCGAAGCGCTCTTTCCGCCGCCACCGCCCAGTCGATTTTTGACGAGTTTTCCGCGTCCGCGATCAAGCTGTACGGTCGCCAATTTCGGACTCGTCGCGACGATGATTCCGACAGTGCTACATGGCACTCCAAAAATGCCGCACTTATGTTGCTCAAAACGAAGCCCCCAGGCGGCTATTTCGTTAGCATCAGCCTCAGTCCCCTTCCCTCCCCTCGTTCCACTGTCCCCTAATTATGCACCAAGCTTAAAACCGGGGTGTCCCCTATTTATGCACCATCACCGCTAAAATCCCGCCCATTTCACCCGAACCCCATCAACCGCAAGATCTTGCAACACGTCCTCTGGGTGTCCCCTATTTATGCGCCTTCAGCTTAACCGCGACCGCTCGGACCCATTTCCCTCCCAGCCCTCGGACGCTGATCGTTTGGCTCAAAACAAATTCCCGATGAAATTACGCGCCCTGCTTTTCTTCGCTCTCTGTTTCGCGCCTGCGTGCCTGCGCGCCGAGGAGCCGGCGGTTTCGTACATTTTCCCCGCGGGCGGGCAGCGGGGGACGACGGTAAAATTTCATGTGGGCGGGCTGAACCTGCACGGGAACGCGGGCTTCGAGATGCTCGGTGCGGGCGTGAGCGCGGCGGCGCGCATCGTCGAGACGAACACGTTGTGGTTCGAGGGGCCGGTGATTCCGCAGCCGCCGTCGCAGGCGAAGGAGGATTATCCGCGCGATTACGCGGGCGAGGTGCGGATCGCTGCGGACGCCGCGCCCGGCCCGCGCGCATGGCGCACGTGGACCGCGCAGGGCGCGACGCCCGCGATGAAATTCATCGTCGGCACGCTGCCCGAGGTGCTCGAGCGCGAGCGCGACGGCGAGCCGATTCCCGTCGCGGTCAACCCGCCGGTGACGATCAACGGCCGGATTTTTCCGCGCGAGAATGTGGATGTGTGGACCTTCGCCGCGAAGGCCGGGCAGGAGTTCACCTGCCGCGTCGAGGCGCAAAGCCTCGGTTCGCCGCTGCTGGCGCGGCTGGTGTTGGTCGATCCGCGCGGCCGGGAAATCGCCGAAGCCAACGCCACGCAGCGCGGCGATCCGCAGCTCGCGTTTCGCGCGGCGGTGGACGGGGAGCATCGCCTGCGCATCCACGACCTGAATTTCGGCGGGCTGCAAAACTACGTGTACCGCCTGACCATCACGGGCGGGCCGTGGATCAACTCGGTGTATCCGCTCGGCGCGCAGCGCGGCAAAACGGTCACGCTCGCGCTCGCCGGTCAGGCGCTGCCGCAGGGCACGCTCACCGTGGCCGTGCCGGCGGACGCGCCGGACGCGTTGGCGCTCGACGCGAAATTCGGCAATCAAAATCCCCATCCGGTGTCGCTCGAGGTTTCCGATTTTCCCGAATTTCTGGTGCCGGAACCGAACAGCGCGCCAGCCCCTGTTCTCAAGCCCGTCACGCCGCCCGCGGTTTTCAATGGTCGGATTGAGCTGCCGGGCGATGTCGATTTTTGGCCGCTGCAATTGAAGAAAAACGAGGCGGTCGAAATCACGGCGAGCGCGGGGCGGCTCGGCAGCGCGATGACGCCGGTGCTGACGATTCACGGCGTGACGAACCGCATTTTGCAGCGCGCGGAGACCGCCGCGGGCGACACGGCGGACGCGCAGCTCACGTTCAAGGCGCCGGAGGACGGCGTGTATCACGTGCGCGTGGCGGAGCGCTTCGCGTCGCGCGGCGGGCCGAATCACGCGTATCGGCTGCGCGTGGGGCCGGCGTCCGCGCCGGATTTTCAGTTGCAGCTCGGCGCGGATGTGTTGCGCGTGTTGCGCGAAACCGCGGACGGACCGGCGACGGAAACGAAGAAGCCGCGCGCCAAACAGAAGCCCGGCCAATTGCAGGTGAACGTCGTGCGGACGGGCGGTTTTACTGGTGAAATTGAACTCACGGTCGAGGGCTTGCCCGCGAATGTCAGCGCCGCGGCGACGAAGATTGCGGCGAACAAACCGAATGCGGACGTGAATTTCAGCGCGGAGTACGAGGCGAAAATCGGCGCGCAACGGGTTCGCGTGATTGGCAAGGCGACGGTGGATGGCAAGCCGGTCACGCGCACCGCGACGCTGCCGGGACAGCCGCCGATTGATTCAGTGTTGCTCGCAGTCGCGCTGCCGACGCCGTTCAAGACGACGAGCGATTTCCTCCTCGCTTACGTGCCGCGCGGGTCCACCGCGCGGCGGCCTTATCGCATTGAGCGCGGTGGTTTCACGGGGCCGCTGTACGTGCGGCTCGCGGACCGGCAGGGGCGGCATTTGCAGGGCGTCACCGGGCCGACGCTCACGCTGGGGCCGGAGGTCGAGGCGTTTGATTATCCGGTGACGCTGCCGACGTTTTTGGAAATCGGCCGCACGAGTCGCACGGCGATCCTGGTGTGGGGCGTCGTGCGCGATCACGACGGCACCGAGCACGTGGTGAGCTACAGCGCGAACGAGCAAAACGACCAGGTCATCATCCTGCCCGAACCGGGCTTGCTCACGCTCGATCTCGAACGCCCCGCGCTGCTCGCGCGCCCGAACGAAACCGCCGAGGTGCGCCTGAAGCTGACGCGCGCACGGTCGTTGAAAGGCACGCCCGTGCGGCTCGAACTGCTCTGTGCGTCGCACATTTCCGGCGTGTCGGCGGAGCCGGTGACGATTCCGGGGGAAAAGACGGAGGCGGTTTTGAAGGTGCGTTTCGGCGCGCGTCCGGGGCCGTTCAATCTGCCGGCAACCATCCGTGGCACGGCCATTCTCAACGGCGCGACGCACGTGGCGGAGGTGAAATTGGAATTGGCGCCGGCGACGAGCGCGAATGCGCGGTGACCGCGGTTGGTGAGCGAGCACCCGCTCGGCGGGGATTTAGCCGAAACCATGCCGTTGGCGGAACGCCGCCGTCTCGGCGGCTCACGGCGTGGGCGGTTCCGCGCGGCTAGTGGCGCCCAAACCTTGGAGTCACCTTGCAGTGAGATTTTCACGCCACGGCCAAGGCTGGCATTAGCCCCGTTGGGACGGTGTGAGCCGCCGAGACGGCGGCGCT
>JAYVOY010000480.1:0-4066 GCA_043757645.1 Verrucomicrobiota bacterium | reverse complement strand
CCGCGCCGCGGCGCGCCGCGCGGCAGCACCGGGCGCGCTGGTGGTTCGCCCAGATGCGCGCGGTCGTCAGCACCGCGATGGACTGGACCGCCGCCCCGCCCGCGCGGCCCGAGCAGATTCACCTGCGGCTCTCGCGGTGAGCGTGGGTGGGGCGCGGGCGCGGGGGAAGAAAGGAAAAACTCCCGCAGAGGCGCAGAGGACGCAGAGAATTCATGTGAACCCGAGCTCCGAAGTCGGCGTTGCGCGCCGCTGGCGTGCCGTTTTCGGCGGCTCGCCGAAAACCTCGTTCCACTCACTTTTCTGCGCGGAGAAGAAAGTGAGAACTCGGACACGATGGTTTGGGCGGGTCGCCCAAACCCGCACGCGGGCCACGTGCGCTCCCCATTCTCATTGCGGAATGCGGGTTCAAGACGACCACAGATTTGGAATTTCAACCCGCAGCCTTCGGGAGGTTGCGGGTGTTCCCGGCGGGCGGCGCGTTGCTCACGAAATATCCAGCCGTTCCCCGGCCCAGCCCAGCGGTGGGGGATTCGCCTCCAAACGGTCGATCTCGCGGAGGTAAATGGCCGCCGGCTTGTCGTCCTCCCGGAGCGCCAGCGTGCGCAGAAAACCCGCGCGGGCGTTGGCGAACTCGCGCGCGCGAAAACTCCGCAAGCCGGCTTCGTACGCCTCGAGCCACTCCGCGCGCGGCGTGGACCGCGTGAACCCCAGCACCTCGAACAGGCGCACCGTGGCGGTGACGCCCTTCAACTGGCAGTGCCCGATCTCCCGCAGCCGGAACTCCCCCTCCAACCCCACGACCGTCGCATCCGACGCGATGAGCTGCGTGCCGAACTTCTTGTTCGCCGCCTCGAGCCGCGCCGCCGTGCCGACCTCCAACCCCAGCGCGGTGTACTCGAACCGCTCCCGGCTGCCGGCATTGCCGATATTCGATTCGCCGCAATGCACCCCGATGCGCGTGTGAAAGTACGCGCCCAGACTCGCCGCGTGATACCGGCCAATCCGCTCCTTCAAGCCGACCGCCGCCGTCAGCGCGCGCCGCCGGAAATCCGCCTGATCAAACGGCACATTCCACATCGCAAAAAATCCGTCCCCCAAAAACTTCGCGAGCATGCCGTCCTGCGCGTGAATCTCCGCCGCCGCCAGTTCGCAATACGCGTTCCACTCGCGGATCACCGCCTGCGGATTCTTCCGGTTCCGCTCCGCGATCTCCATGCTGTTGGCCATGTCCGCAAACAAATACGCCGCGTCGCGCCACACGAGGTGCGGCTTGAGAATCGACTTGGGATCCTTCAGCACCATCTCCACGATGCTCGGCGAGAAATACCCCGAGATGATCCGCCGGAACAACGCGTTCTCCAAATGCGCCCGATACAAATTGTAAACCACCGCCCAGCCATACGCCGCCGCGAGCACCACCACGACCTTCACCCACGCGAACCACACCTGCCGCCACACAAAGCCATACCACGCCAGCACCACCACGATCATCGTCGCCAGCAGCGCGACCAGCATTCCTCGATACGGCGGCCATTGGATAAACAGCGCCCCAAAAATCGCCGCCAGCAACACGATGCCCGTGCGTTCGATCACCAGCGGCGTCCGCGTCAACCACTCCCGCTGGAGCAAATTCTGGAATGCCGTCGCGTGAATCTCCATCCCGTGCGTCGCGGAATGATCGAACAGCGAATACGGCGTGGCGAACTCGTCCTTGCCCGTGCCCGGATTGCCGATCGACAAGCGGCTGCCGACGAACACGACCTTGTTCGCAAACCCCTTGTCCGGCGCGCGCCGGGGATCCAGCGCGTCGCTGAAGCTCACGAAATCGAGCGTGTCCCGGCTGCCGTAGTAATTGAGCCAGACGCGCTGCGGCGCGCTGAGTTGCGCGGCGCTGCCGTACCCCGCCACCTCCCACGCGGCCAGCGCCAGTGAGGGCGCGCGACCGTTCGGCAACGCCATCGCGATGTCGCCCAGATTCTCCCACAGCCGATACGACCGCGCCGTCCAGCCCTCCTGCAACTCCAGATTCACCAAGCCCCACGCGCTCGCCGTCTCGCGCAGCGCGGGCACCGGCAGAATCAACCGCGCCTTGTCCGTGCGCGTCGCGTGAAAATACTCCGCGCCAATCACGCACTTCATCCCCCGCAAGGCCCGCCCGAACGCCGCGTCCTCCTCCGGCAGCGCATCATCGAACACCATGTCGAACACCACCGCCTTCGCCCCCGCCGCCGCCAGGCGATTCAGCAAGCGCACGTAATTCGTGCGATTGAGCGGCGACCGTTTCGGCGCGTTCAAGTCCTCAAACGTCTCCGCGTCCAACGACACCATCACCACCTCCGTCGGCTGCCGCGCAAACCGCGTGCGGAATAGGAGATCGAAGCTGAAGCCGTCGAAAAGCCCATCGAGGCCGGGGAGGAAGAGGAGCAACCCGGCAGCCACAGCCGCGAACGCAGCAAGAGTGCGATCCCCCCTCTGTCCTGACCGACTGTCCAGCGTGTTGCCGCTTTTGCGAGAATCCATCTAAAATTGGGTCGAGCATCGCGATCGGTTTCAAACCGGCGCGAAGCCCTCATTAATTTTGGTCGGGTGAATTTTCGTGCTTTTCAAATCCTTCTGCGAGTGCAAAATCATAACCGTTGCAACCATTCAGTTTAGTCAAAATTGGGAATTCGGATACCTGCCAACTGCACCACAGGGAAATTTATGAGAAGCACTTCGATCGCAATCGTCCTCTCGGCCCTCGTTTTCGCTGGCTGTAAATACACTCCAGAAACCAAACAAAACGGTGAGAACAACCCCAGCACCGGGCGGGTTTTTGTCTCCTCGTCGGACAAGAAGGCTTCTGGAGCTAAACAAAACACGGTAGTTTTGGCCTTGGACCCGCAGGATCAAATGATTGAAGCCGGTAGATCGGCAAGCTTTTCGGTAATCGTTGATGACCCATCTAGTGACCTTGCCAATGACTACGACTATCAGTGGATGAAAAACGGAAAGAAACTAATCGACGGAATCATTCCGAATCTAAGAATCGGTGGCATCAAAAGTCCAACTCTGACCATCTCAGCGGTTGTTGATGGGGACGTTGGTTGGTATGCCTGTCAAGTGACCGGTAAGAACAATTCCGGAAAAGATAGGAATGCCGTCATTTCCGATTCGGCTGGTTTATACATTGTCAAACCTGACCAAACGCTTCTTGGCTCTGCGCCTCACATAACATCCACCACAGTCCCAGTCAGCGGTCCGCTGAATCCTGTTTCGGGAACGGCAGGGACGTGCCCGGGTGCCTACACCGGAAAGGTGACATATTTGACCTCCACCGGGAGTCAATGGTTTACACCTCCATCGGCTAGCACGACTAATCTGACTGTGACTGTTCCCTATTCCGGAACATTCTCTCGGAATTACAAGGTCGCAGTCGAGATTGTCCAGAGTACGACCTTAAAAAGGTCATGCGGAAGTGAACCTTCTACTCCTAATGCTGACTTCATCTATAAATTTACTACTGGGAATCCATTCGACGTTACGAAGAGATATTGCATTACCGTTTACATCGTTGGCGGAACAACTCTACCAAGTTCCGGAACACCCATTCCCGCGACGCTTACATGGTCTCCTTAAAGCGTTTTTGAAAACCCCTTGTCGAACACTGCGGGGGGGGACGCGGCCTACAAAGGCCCGTAGCGGCGGCAGGCTTGGTTCCCTTACCGGGCGTTTTTTAAAACAGGCTCTTGGCCCTAACCATGCAGTCGGACCGCCGCCGTCCCGGCGGCTCACACCGTCCACAGGAGGCGGCGGCGGGCATTTTCCGCAGTTCAAAATGGTCACGGAATAGGGAACCAAAAGAGGCAGCGTGAATGGCCCGCGCGGACTGCCCACGCCCTGAGCCGCCGAGACGGCGGCGGCCCTACCCACTGCATGGTTACGGCTTAGAGCCTGTCTGAAAATTCCGGAGCGCGGGTGGGTCGTGCTCGACCAGCCGCAGCACAGACTCATGGGTGCGGCGTCCGGGTGGAGCTGGTGGCTGCGGCTGGTCTGCGACACAGCCGCGCTCCACCGCATTTTCAGA
>JAYVOY010000479.1:0-4069 GCA_043757645.1 Verrucomicrobiota bacterium | reverse complement strand
CGAGTCGCGGCGTTCGAGCGTGCCTTCGGCGGTGATTTCGAGGCCGCGCAGGCGCGCGCCGACGCCCATCGCGACGACGGCGGCGGCGAGTTTTTCCTGATTGAGGAGGTCGGCATTGCGCGGGCGCATCTCGCAGGTGCCGCGCACGGCGTCGGCGCGCGCGCTGATGGCGGCGACGCCGTCGATGGTTTCCAAACCCTCGCGGATGAGGGTCCAGCATTCGGTGAGGCCGTAGGGGCAGTTGACGTCGAGGCCGAGGGTGTAGGAGCGAATCTGCGCGCGGGCGGGCGGGGCGGCAATCGACAGCAACAGCAACGCGGAAAAACCAAGCCGGATAAATGGGGAGGGGAGGGTTTTCATAAGCCAACGGTCACGGTTTGCCGGCGAAGCCGGCGGCTTCGAGTTCCTGTTGTTCGCGGAGGCGTTCGCGGCGCTGGTACAGCTCGGAGGCCCGGGTGTGTTCCTGCATTTGGATCTGGTCTTGGAGCGCGGCGGCGACGAGGCGATTGGCGACGGGGCCTTTGAGGCCGAGGTGGAAGTGCTGGCCGGCGTGGAGAATTTCCGCGGTCTCGGCGGCGAGGTTGACGCTGACGAGTTGCACGTCCCCGTCACGCTGGCCGACGGCGAGCTTGAGGGAGCGGGCGGGTTGGCCGGCTGGCCCGAGGTTGAAGCAGGCCCAGCGGCGTTCGCCGAGGGCGGCGAGGCCGGTGAGTGCGATCTGGGGCGGATTCTTTTTCTCGGGGAGCGGGGTGGCGGTGGTGACGGGCGCGGGCGGGCGCAGGCCGAAGGGGTTGCGCTGAACGATGGTTTGATAGGTCTCCGGCGCGGGAGTGTCGGCGCGGGCGGGGCCGGGACTCGCGACCACCCACAGCCCGATCAGGAGGGCGAGCCGCAGAGCGGAGTGGGTGCTGGGGTGCCGTCTCACGCGGGCAGTTTCGGGATTAATTGCGCAGACCGATGAAGGTGTCGAGGCGAATGGTTTTCGAGACCGACGGGACGCCGTTGGTGTGGATGAGCCAGAGCAGGTGGTAGCCGGGCGGAGAGAGGTTGGCGTTGGCGGGGGCGGTGACGGTGAGACCGCCGGTGGTTGCCTGGAATTTCAAGGAGATGAAGCGCTGGCCGAAGTTTTGCGCGTGGGTGGTGCTGCCGAGGGCGGTCAGCGTGACTTTGCCGATTTTCGCGGCGTCGGGCGTGGTGAGGGTGAACGAGGATTTGTAACGGATGGTCTCGGGGGCTGCGGTGAGGGTGGGCCGGGGGCCGCGGAAAAGATACGGCGGCGAGAAAACCTCGGCGTCGGGGTGACCGTTGCCGCCGGCGGACAGGACGCGGCCGTCGGGGAGCAGGAGGGCGGTGGAGTGGTAGCCGCGATAGACCTGCTCGGGTGCGAGCACGGTCCAGAGGCCGGTGGCGGGATCCCAAATTTCGGCGAAGAGATTTTTGCCGGATTCGGTGTCGATGCCGAATTCGCTGGAGCCGCCGGTGGCGAGGACCCGGCCATCGGGGAGGAGCGTGGTGTTGTGCTGGCGGCGCGGGCGGGCCATGGAACCGGTGGCCTGCCACGCGGGGTTGGCCTGGTTCAGGTTGATGAGTTCGCACGTGTTGACGGGGGGATCGGCGCCGCCGACGAACATGACTTTGCCGGGTTCGTACATGACTGCGGAGCCGTAGTCATCGCGCCCGGGAACGAGGCGTTTGGCGACGGTGGTCCAGCCGCCTTTGTGATCGGTGTCGAGGTAGCGGGAAATGGTGGTGGCGAAGAACACTTTGCCGTTGGGCGCGACAAAGGCGCGGGGATACCACGGGAGCAGCAACGAGGCGTTGGGCAGGGTTTGCCAGGTTTGGGAACCGAGCCGGAAAATCTCGGGGATCGGGACGGTCTGGCTCTGTTCATCCAGGCCGGAGATGGACAGCACGTCGCCGCCGGGAAGGGTGAGGCACGTGGGGTACCAGCGCGCGTAGTTCATCTGGGGCGAACGCGTCCATGCGCCCGTGACGGAATCGAAAAGGGCGTTGTCCTTCAAGCCGTAGAGCAGGATGAGTTGACCGCCGGAAACGACGAGGCGACCGCGCGAATCAAAGGCGTGACCGGCGCAAAAAATATTGTAGCCGGCGTGGGGCGCGTCGGTGAGCGCGGCGGTGGCGGGGTCCCAAAATCGCGGCGTGTCGCCGGTGTAGCCGGGCCAGAAGAGCACCTTGCCGTTGGGCAGGAGCGAGGAGTGAATCGCGGGATAAACCCAGTCTTGCGGGGCACTCCAAGCGCCGAGTTCGGAGGGTTGGGCGAGCGCCGGAGCCTGACTGGCGAGCCAGACGGCGGCGAGCGCGGCGCAGGCCCGCCAGCCGTCGCGACGGGCGCGGGGAATCGAGGTGGGCTGGGGGCGCGAGTGGGGCGCGGGTGGAACCGGGGAGGCGCCGGTTGGGTTGGCGGAGTTCATGGATTTTTAAAAATTCCGGTGTCGGATCACGGGCCGGGCTGCTTGGGACAACGTTTCCAAAGCGACCGGGCGGTCCGAACCGGCCTAGACTTCGCACGGACCGGGTGGCTTTTCAAATTGCGGGCGAAGTTTTTTTGAATCGCGCCGGGCGGTGTGCCGGTGGCGCCGACCGCGACGCGGTGGGTTTACCGGCGTTCGCTCGGGGGCGGGCCGAGGTTGGTGGGGATGAAGTCGGGGTTGGGGGTCAGGATGATTTTGTCGAGGACGAGGCCATCCTCGCGCATCCAGATGGTGAAGGTGTGCGGGCCGGTGGTGGGGATGTCGAGGGTGGCGGCGGGGCCATCGACGGTGTTGCGCCGCCAAGACCACGCCGGAGAGAAGCCGGTGATTCTGTCACTGGAGGATGGCACGACGCCGTCGAGACCGGCGTGGCAGGTGTCGTCGTTCCCGTTGGCGGCGATCCCGCGGAGCCAGACGTAGTGGGTGCCCGTCCGCGTGAAGTTCACGACGAAATCAATCTGCGGCGACGTGGTGGTGATGTTGTTGTTGATGATCAGGCCGGTGTTGGGCAGGGCTTGGAGGGCGCTGGTGCCGGCGGAATCGGGGACGCTGACCGGTTGCCACGCGCATCCACTGCGGGCGGCGGAGTTGTTGAATGTTTCGGCGGTCATCGAGACGAGGGCATCCGCGGATGAGTCTTGTTGAAAGGCGAAGGTTGGCGGGGGCGGCGTGCCGTTGCGCGGGCTTTCGGGTGGGCCGGTGCCGGTCGGGAGGAAGGCGGGATCGGTGGTGAGAACCAGTTTGTCGAGGATCAGCCCGTCCTCGCGCATCCAGATGCTGACGGTGTGAACGCCCGCGGTGTTGATGTTGAGGGACGCGTTGCCTCCGCCACCCAGGGAGCGGGTCCAAGTCCACGCGGTGGTAAATCGCATGAGGTTGTTGCCGGTGACGGGCACCGCGCCGTCCACGCCAACATGACAAGAATCGTCATTGCCACTCGGGCCAATGCCCCGGACCCAAATGAAGTGGGCGCCGGTTTTCTTGAACTCGATTTGGAAATCCAGCTGCGGGGAATTGGCTTCGATGCCGGTGCTCACGTTGCGGGCGACATTGGGAAGCGCTTGATAGGCGGTGGTGCCGGCGGAACCCGCGACCACGACGGGTTGCCACGCCGTGCCACCGCGGGCGACGACGCGTTGGTTGCTTTCCATTTTCACCGAGACGAGGCCGCCGGGACCGGCGTCTTGGCTGAAGGTGTTGGTGCCCGGTGGCGGCGGCGGTGGCGGCGGCGGCGCGGAACCGCCGACTTTGATCATCTTTGACACCGAGGGGATTCCACTGGAGTTGATCAACCAGAGCAGGTGGTAGCCCGGCGGGCAGACATTCGGGTTGGGTGGCGGGCTGACCGTCAGGCCGCCGTCGGTGGCGGTGAAGTTGAGGGAAATAAAGCGCTGGCCAAAATTCTGGGAATGCGTGGCGCTGCCCAGGGCGGTGAGGGTGATTTTGGTGATGTTCGCGGCGTCGGGCGTGGCGACCTTGAAGTTGTTGGTGTAGGTGAGTTCGCCGGGCGCGCTGGTTATCAAGGGGCGGGAGCCTTGGAACAAATACGGCGGCGAAAAAATTTCCGCATCGGGATG
>JAYVOY010000478.1:0-4072 GCA_043757645.1 Verrucomicrobiota bacterium | reverse complement strand
GCGGCGCAGCGCGGACCTCGCGCTCGGCGAGCAGCCGTTCGTGATGTCCGCGGGGCGCGGGCGCGTGTGGGTGAAGGGCGATGGCTCGACGAACACGTTGCAGTTCGTGGTGCGTCACGCGGAGATGGAATCGGATGGCAAGGGCCGGCGGCCGGTGCGCGTGGCGTCGCTCGCGCTGCCGGGCGTGACGCTCGATTTCACGGACTGGCGCGAGCTTACCCTCGACGCGGCGGGCATTCCCGAGGGGCGCGTGGCGGCGCTGGAGCGCCTCACGATTTCCGGCAGGCCGGGCAAGGCGGGCGACGGGCTGCCGCTGACGGGCGCGATTTATTTGGATGATTTGCGCTGGTATCCGGCGGCGGGCGCGCCGGCGTTCGCGGTGACGGGCGGCGTGTTCGGTCCGCGCGTGCGGGATTTCGATCCGGGCGTCGCGCTGTTTTTGGAGGGGAGAAATTTTGGGAAACAGCCGGTGAAATTGCAGGTGCGCGTGGCGATGACGGATCGCAATCAGAACCTCGTCGCGGACCGCGATTTCACGCTGTCACTCGCGGCGGGCGAGGCGCGGGAAGTGTTGCTGCCATTGAAGCCGGAGCAACTGCACGCCTTCCTGCCGCCGTTCAAAATCACGGGCGACATTCTCAGCCCCGATTTGCCGACGCTCACCGAACGCATCGAGGAAACGCTCGTGATGGGCAACGCGCTGGTGCTGCACGCGGACATGGGGATGCTCGACTCGCACTGGTTCACGAGCGGCCCGCACACGCCCGCGGGCACGTCGATCGCGCGCGATTTGCGCAACTGGATTTACTGGACGCACGGCGAATCGCAGCGCGGGAATCCGCTCACGCAAACGACCACGCGGCTCGGGCGCGTCGAGGTGCCCGCGGCGGAATTGCAGGCCGCGGCCGCGGCGCAGCCGGACGCGCAGCCGCCGGGGCGTTTCGCGATGAAGTTCGAGTACGCGGGCGAGGGCGTGGTGTATCGCGGCATGGATCGCTTTCTCGCGGGCAACGCGTTCGCTGTCGGCGTGTGGGTGAAGGGCGATGGGAGCAAGTCGGATTTGTTCGCGCTGTTTTTGGATTACACGGACCTCGCGGATTTTTACGTCGGCGGCTGGCGGCGCATCGACAATGGCGAGCGGAAAATCTGCACGCTGGATTTCACCGACTGGCGCTATTTCCGCGTCGAGCTGCCGGGCAACGGCATTGGCAGCAACACGCTCAAGGGTTCGAGTCCCGACCTGGACATGCCGCTCGAGTTGACGGCGTTTCGCATCCAGGGCGCGAAGGCCGACGACGCGGGCACGGTGCTGCTCGGGCCGGTGTACGCGCACACGCAGGCGGCGAGCGTCGAGACGCTCACGGCGCACGTGGCGTATGACGATCCGGGGCACGCGTGGGCCGCGGGGCGCAACGCGTGGCTGACGATTCACAACGGCGCGCGGCTCGGCACGCGGAAGCTCGAGGCGAATTGGGAATTGCAGGATCGCGCGAGTCGCGTCGTCGCGAGTGGGCAGGCGAAATTCGATTTGGGCTTTGGCCGCGCGCGTGAGGAACGAATCAATCTGGCGGCGGAGGCGGCGAAGATTTCCACCGCGCCGGGGCCGCTGCGGTTGAAGGTGACGGCGGTGGACACGCAGGACGCGTCGGTGTCGGCGACGCGCGCGATCGCGTTGTCGAAGCCGGACACGGTCGCGAAAGTCGCGGATTTTGAAACGCCGCGCGGCTACCTCGGGCTGAAGGCGCAGGGCATCCGCGACGCGCCGGGCGAGGGCGAGACCGAGGCGATGACGACCACCGCGCAGGCGCACTCGGGCCGGCGCTCGCTCGCGCTGGCGTGGGACAAGGAGAAGCGGCCGACGTCGTTTGTCTCCATCGATCCGCCGCTGCCGGGACAGGCGGTGGAACTTTCGCTGTGGCTCTTCGGCGACGCGTCGGGCGTGTTGTTTTATCCGTTGTTCGGCGACAAGCGCGGGGTGAAACACGGGCTGCAGAATTTGCAGTTCGATTTGTTTTTGCCGCGCGCCGAGGGCGCGTTGCAGAACGCGGTGCCGGTGGATTGGAAGGGTTGGAAACAATTGAAATTTCAACTGCCGCCGGTGCCCGCGACGTGGGATCAGCCGCTGCCGATTCTCGGCTTCACGCCGAGTTATCCGTTCGGATTGCATCTCGCGACGGACACGCGGCTCGTGGGCACGAACGTGACGAGCGGTGTTTTGTACGTGGACGATGTCGAGGTGCGCACGCACGCGGAACCGGCGGCGCGCGTGACGTTCGAGTTGGTGCAGGCGGGCGAGGCGAACGTGCTCGCGCCGGGCGGACGCATGACGGTGCGGGTCGCGAACGCCGACGCCGCGCCGCGCACGGTGCGCGTGACGGGCGGGGCGTTCGACTGGCGCGGGCGGCGCGTGGCCGCGGCTCCGGCGGGCGACGTGGCGCTCGCGGCGGGCAAGACCGTGGAAGTGGCGCTGGAACCGGCGTTGCACGCGGGCGCGTTCATCGTGCGGCTGGAATTGCAGGAGGCCGGCAAGACCGTCGGCAGCGTCGAGGAGGACGTGATCGTCGGCGCGCTCGAGCCGCTGCTCGGGACCAACGTCGTCGCCGCGCTGCGCGACGAATGGAAATTGCGCGAGCCGTTGCGCGACGCGATCACGCCGATCGATGAGGACTGGGACTGGGTGGAATATCATCCGGGAAATTTTCAGGCGGACACGATGCGCGTGCGTTGCGCGCGCACGCGCGAGAACGGCGCGGAGCCGTGGCTGCTGCTCGGGTTCAGTTCCTACTGGGCCGCGGGCATTGGCTACGAGCGCGTGAAGGCGGGCAATTTCGTGCGGCTCTTTCGCCACGTCGGCCAGGGCGTGGATATTTTTCTCATCCCGCAGCGCCTCGAGGATTGGGAGAATTACGTGCGCGAAATGATGCGCGCGATGGGCCGCGAGGTCGGCGGCTTCGTATTGTGGGACAACCCCGACGGCACGAGCACGCTCGCGATGACGCCGGAGAAATTCGCGAAATATCTGCAAGTGACCGACAAATGGCGGCGCGCGTATTGCCCGCAAACGCCGCTGATTATCGGCGGCATGAACCGCGCGACGGCACTGCCGTATCTCGCGGAACTCAAGAAGCTCGGCGCGCTGGAGAATTTCGGCGGCGTGAATGTGCGCATGGATGCGGGGCGCTTGTCGCCGGAGGATTTCGAGGTCACGCGGTTTGCGCGCGAGTTGTCGGAGCTGATCAATCCGCCGGGCAAGCGCGAAAAAATTCTTTATTTCACGGAACTCGATTGGGCGGTCGAGACGACGCGCGATGGTTTGAACGGCTTTGATCAGGCGGGGTATTTGGTGCGGACGGATTTGCTCCTGCGCGGCCTCGGCGTGCGGCCCGCGCTGGCGATGCACAACGGCGATTACGAGCGGCCGGGCACGGGTCTGTTGCACCGGCGTTCGCTGAACATTCCACCGCTCATCGAGAAGCCGCTGACGTATCAACTCAAGCCCGCGTGGTGGGCGCTGGCGCGGATGCGCTCGCTGCTCGACCAACTCGAACCCGTCGCCGACGGCGCGGTGCCGGACGTGCTGCCGGGGCGCTCGCGCTACGCGTTGTTCCAGCGCAAGGGCGGCGGCAATCCGCTGCTCGTCGCGTGGCGCAACGGACCGACCGGCGGGCTGTCGCTCGCGGGAACGGGCCTGAAGGTCGAGTCCGCCGAGGATGTTTTTGGCAGCGTGATCGAGGCGGAGAAGGGCTGGTATCCGGTCGGCGCGGTGCCGGTGCTGCTGACGATTTCCGCGGGGAAGGAAGCGATCACGGAGGCGTTGCAGCGTTTGCAGGTGCGCGATGGCGAGGACGCCGCGTGGCCGCAGCGCGTGCTCGCGAACTTCACGCCCGCGACGGGCGCGGTCGCCGGCTATCAGCAAACGGGCGGCAAACCCGCGACGCTCACGGGCGCGCAGGTGGACGGCGCGACGACGTCGTGGGCGGGGCTGGAATTTGCGGCGGGCGGCAGCGAGACGTTCCGCGTGCGCGTGCCCGCGGGCGCGGGCGTGGTGCTGCGGAAGCGCTTCCAACTCGAC
>JAYVOY010000477.1:0-4074 GCA_043757645.1 Verrucomicrobiota bacterium | reverse complement strand
CGATGGTGGCGCGGGGGGAGGCGCCGAGTTGGATGTAGTCCTTGATCTTGATTTTGTAGCGGTCGGGTTCGCGCGTGCAGCAGACGATGTCCACGATGTAGTCCTTAACCTTGTCGTCGATGTAGATGTCGTTGATGACCTGACGGGCGGCGAGAATGTCGCGGGTTTCGACGACGGCGCTGGTCGTGGGGAGGTTGCTGGTGCGCGCCATGAGGTCGAGGATTTGGCGTTCCTCGGTCTGGGTTGGGTAACCGATTTTGAGCTTCAACATGAAGCGGTCCACCTGGGCTTCGGGGAGCGGGTAGGTGCCTTCCTGCTCGATGGGATTTTGCGTCGCGAGGACGAGGAAGGGTTCCTCGAGTTTGAAGGTGTGGTCGCCGATGGTGACTTGTTTTTCCTGCATCGCCTCGAGGAGCGCGCTTTGGACTTTGGCGGGGGCTCGGTTGATTTCGTCGGCGAGGACGAGGTTGGCGAAGATGGGGCCTTTGCGGGTGGTGAAGCCGCCGGATTGCGGGTTGTAAATCTGCGTGCCGACGATGTCGGCGGGGAGCATGTCGGGGGTGAATTGGAGGCGCGAAAATTTCACGCGCAGCGCGGCGGCGAGGGATTTGACGGAGAGGGTTTTCGCCAAGCCGGGGACGCCTTCGAGGAGGACGTGGCCGTTGGCGAGCAGGCCCACGACGAGTCGCTCGACGAGGTAGGTCTGGCCGATGATGACTTTGCCAATTTCGTTGAACAGGGGACGGACGAAGGCGGAGGCGCGCTGGACTTCGTCGTTGATCGCTTTGATGCCGGTGCTCATGTGGTTTTGATCGTAACGGAGGGAGAGACAACTGGACCAGCAAATGCGTTCAGAAAAAACTTTGGGGGAAGAAACGGCGCGGTTTTCCGGTGCCGCGGGCGATGCGACCGGTTGGTGGATTAGCCCTCCTCGGTCCGGAGCGCGGCTGTGTCGCAGCCCGGCCGCCGCCGCCGCGTAACGTCGCGGGCCGGGAGTACTTCTGCGACCCTCGTGCCGGCCACGCGCCGCGGCGTTTCCCGCGCGGGGCGGGGGAAGGAACACAATTGAAACCGGTTTCCGGGGGGAAATGGCTTTTCCTTGCGGGTGGGGGGCGTGTACGTTGCGCGGAAAATATGGGTGTCTGGTATCGCAAGCTGGTGGAAAAGATGCGCCGCGTGGGAGCGGCGTATGTCGTCCTGCTGCTGTCGCTGGTGCCGACGATGACGGCGTATTATCTGGTGGGCGAGATTGCGTTCGAGCGGGATCGATTGCGGTTCAACCGGTTGGTGGAGGAGCGGGAGGCGGAGGTGCAGGCGGTGGTGGCGCGGCACACGGATGTTTACAACGCGGTGCGCGGATTTGTGTCGTCGCGGACGAATATCAACCGGGCGCAGTGGAATCAGTACCTCGCGAGCTTGAATGTGGCGACGCGGCTGCCGGGGGTGGTGCGGCTGGCGTTTGCCCAGCGCGTGCCCGCGGCGCAGCGGGAGACGCACGAGGCGTTCATGCGCCAGCAGGGCACGGCGGGATATGCAATCGTGGGGGAGGATAATCGGGAGGAATATTTTCCGGTGGTGCAGTTCGAGCCGTTCGATGCGGTGAGTCACGGCGTGTGGGGACAGGATGCGGCGTTTGCCGCGGAGCATCGGGTGGCGATGGAGCGGGCGCGGGACATTGGTCAGGCGGTGGCGACGTCGCGGATTGATTTGTATCCGTTTGTGGCGGACCGGCCGATGGAGGGGGTGATTATTTATTTGCCGGTGTTTCGTCCGGGCGTGGCCGCGCCGACGCCGATTCGGCGGCGGGAGGGGTTGGCGGGGTTTGTGGTGGCGGTGGTGCAGTTGTCGGAACTGATGCGCGGGGTGGGCAATTCCGGGACGCGCGCGGAGGTGGCGGTGGAGGTGTTCGATGCGGATGGGGCGCGACCGCAGAACTTGTTGTTTCGATTGGACGGGGAGCGCGCGGGCGAGCGAGAGCACCAGGCGAGCTTGAGCGTCGAGCACGCGTTGGGGGCGTTTGGACGGCGGTGGATGATCCGGGTTTCCAGCCTGCCGGCGTTCGAGGCGGATTCGCAGCAATACCTGGCGTATCTGGTTTTGGTCGGCGGTTTGATTGTGTCGTTCGCGTTGTTCGGGATTGCGTGGACGCAGGATCACGCGCGGAAGGTGGCGGAGCAGTTGACGGAGAATTTGCGGCGGAGCCAGGAGCGGGACCGGTTGGTGGAGAAGGCGACGAACGACGTGATTTGGGATTGGGAGATCGAGGCGGATCGGCTGACGTGGAACGGCGCGATGCTGGACAAGTTCGGCTATCCGCCGGAACAGGTCGGGGCGACGAAGGCGTGGTGGCTCGAGCGCGTGCATCCGGACGATCGGAAGCGAATTGTGAGCGGCCGGGAGACGGCGGTGCAGACGGGCAGTGAATTCTGGGCGGATGAATACCGGTTCCGGCGGCGGGACGGCACGCATGCGGACGTGATCGACCGCGGTTACATCGTGAAGAGCCGGCTGGGGTTGGCGGTGCGGATGCTGGGGTCGATGTTTGACATTTCGGAGCATCGGCGGGCGGAGAAGGATTTGGCGGCGGAGAAGGAGCGGCTGGCGGTGACGCTGCGCTCGATTGGCGACGGCGTGATCACGGTCGATGCGGCGGGGAACATTTCGCTGGTGAACAATGTGGCGGAGCAGTTGACGGGCTGGCGGCATTCGCTGGCGTATGGGAAGCCGTTGCTGGAGGTGTTTCAGGTGTTGGACAACAAGACGCGCGAGCGTTGCCCGGACCCGATCCAGCAGTTGCTGGAGACGGGGTACATCGTGGAGTTGCCGCATTACGCGGTGTTGGTCGCCAAGAACGGCATGGAACGGGTGATTGCCAGCAGTGCGGCGAAGATTCACGGCCGCGATGGCGGCGACCTGGGGGCGATCCTGGTTTTTCGCGACATCACGGAGCAGAAGACGATTTTCGAGGAGTCGCTGCGGGCGGATAAATTGGAGTCGCTCGGGATTTTGGCCGGGGGCATCGCGCACGATTTCAACAATATTTTGACGGCGATTTTGGGGAATCTCTCCCTCGCAAAACTGCACTGCACGCCGGGCGACCGGTTGTTTCCGCGGCTGGACGAGGCGGAGAAGGCCTCGCTGCGGGCGAAGGATTTGACGCATCAATTGCTGACGTTTGCAAAGGGGGGCGCGCCCTTGAAACAAACGGCGTCGCTGAAGGAATTGATTCAGGATTCCACGACCTTCGCGCTGCGCGGCGCGAATGTCCGGTGCGAGTTTGTGGTGCCGCCGGACTTGTGGCCGGCGGAGGTGGATGAGGGGCAGATGAGCCAGGTGATTCACAATCTGGCGATCAACGCGGTGCAGGCGATGCCCGGGGGCGGCGTGATCCACGTGACGGCGGCGAATGTGGCTCCGGGCAATGGGGACTCGCTGCCGTTGAAGGCGGGGCGGTATTTGCGGATTTCGATTCAGGATCGCGGCGTCGGCATCGCGCCGGAACATTTGCCGCACATTTTCGATCCGTATTTCACCACCAAGCAGAAGGGCAGCGGGCTGGGCTTGGCGACGTCGTATTCGATCATCAAGAAGCATGACGGCCTGATCACGGTCGAGTCGGAGGCGGGGCGGGGCACGACGTTTCACATTCATTTGCCGGCGTCGGACAAGCCAGTCATGCGCGGCGCACCACCGAAGCCCAAAGCCCCGCGTGGCAAGGGCCGCGTGCTGGTGATGGATGATGAGGCATTGATCCGCGAGCTGGCGGTGACGGGGCTGGCGCAACTGGGCTTTCAGGTGGACACGGTGGCGGACGGGACGGAGGCGTTGCGCGTGTACGCCGAGGCGCGGGAGCAGGGGCAGCCGTTCGCGGCGGTGATCATGGATCTGACGATCCCGGGCGGCATGGGTGGTCGCGAGGCGATCAAGCAATTGCTCGTGATGGATCCCAACGCGAAGGCGATTGTGTCGAGCGGATACTCGAACGACGCGGTGATGGCGAATTACCGGCAGTTCGGTTTCAAGGGCGTGGTGGCGAAGCCGTATAAAATCGACGAACTGGCCGAGGCGGTGAAC
>JAYVOY010000476.1:0-15446 GCA_043757645.1 Verrucomicrobiota bacterium | reverse complement strand
CCTCAATCCGCGACGAGCGGAGCGCCGAGCACATGCCCGGCGCGAACCCAGAGCAGCCGCCCACGCCGAGCCGGTGCTCGGCGCTCCGGGTGCCGCGTCAAGATTCGGCTCCGCGCCGTTTTACCTTTCGCCTTTTTCCCTTTTCCCTTTGCCTTCGCCTCCGGTGCATTCAACACCTGCCAAATCCGGGTTCCCGTGGAAACGCGTTCTCGCCGTGCTCCTCACTCTGGCGGCGCTCGTCGTCATTTTCCGAAAACTCGAACTCGCCGAACTCGCGCGGGTTTTCCGCCGCATGGAAATGGGTTGGTTTCTCGCCGCGGAACTCGCCTTCGGATTGATGCTCCTCGCCGGCGCGTGGCGCTGGCACCTGATGCTCCGCCTCACCGGCGTCACGGTTCATCCCGGCGCGACGACGCGGCTCTACGCCATCGGCCACGCCGTGAGTTTTTTTCTCCTCTCGCCCGCCATCGGTGATCTCGCGAAGTGCGGCATTTACGCGCGCTGGTTTCGCCAACCGCTCCCCGCCGTCGTCGCCGCCGCGCCGCTCGCGCGCTTCCTCGGGCTTGGCGGCATTGTGCTCTTCATGCTTCTCGCCCTCGGCCTCGCCGCGCTCCACGGCGCGCTCACGACCGCCACCACGTTTCTCGGGCGTGTCCCGCTGCCCCTCGTGTTCCTCGGCCTCGCGGGCGCGGCCATCGGACTCTGGTTGATTTTCCACTGGCGCGCGCGCTCCGAGACGCTCATCGGCCGCACCTACAACGCCTTCTCCACCGCGACCCGCCAACTGCTCCGCACCCCGCGCCTCGCCGCTTACGGCCTCTTCCTCGGCCTCGTCGTGCAGGTCATTTCCAGCGGCCTCATGGCCCTCTGCCTGCGCGCCGTGATTTCTGTCGAGTGCCCCTGGCTCGAACTGCTGTGGACCTTTCCTGTCATCGCCGCAATGGTCGCGCTCCCCTCATTCGGCGGCCTCGGAGTGCGCGAAGCCGCCGCGCTCACGATCCTCGGCCTTTACGGCATTCCCGCGGCCGATGCTGTCGCCGGCGCGCTGCTTTCCCTCGCGACTAACATCACCTGGGTCGTCGTCGGTGGCGTCATCCTCGCCCGGGAAGAACGCCGCTTCGCCGCCGCGCGCGCCGATGCAAAACTCTGGCAACTCCCGAAAACCATTTCCGTCCTCATCCCCACGCTGAACGAAGCTGTGGAACTTCCCGCGACGCTCGAACGTCTCCGCGCCATTCCAGAAATTTCCGAAATCATCATCGTCGATGCCGGCAGCACCGACCGCACGCGTGAGATCGCGACCGCCGCGAAATGCCGCGTGCTCGCCAGCGAACCCAGCCGCGGCCGCCAACTCCGCCTCGGCGCAGCGCACGCCACCGGCGATGTTGTCGCGATGGTTCACGCCGACACCTGGCTCGCGCCCGACGCGGGCCAAGCCATTCTCCACGCGCTCCACGACGCCACCGTGGTCGGCGGTGGCTGCTGGAAAATTTTCCGCGACGCCCCGCCACTCCTGCGCGGCTCGCGCCTCAAATGCGCCGTGCGCCTTTACCTCGGCCGCCGCGTGATGGCCGACCAAGCCATCTTCGTCCGCCGCCACATTCTGGAAAAAACCGGCGGCGTCCCCGACTTGCCCTTGATGGAGGAATTCGAACTTTGCCGCCAACTCCGCCGCGCCGGACGCCTCGCGCTCGCCGACACCGTCGTCCGCACCTCCGCCCGCCGCTTCGCCAAACTCGGCATCCTCCGCACCTACGCCCGCATGGCCCGCGTCACGCTGCTCTACTTCCTCGGCAAATCGCCCGCCGACCTCCGCCGCATTTACGAGCGTCCCTGAAACCGCCGGCCCGCCCGCCGCCGCGCGCCCGCAATAAACTTGGTTTCCCGCGCGCTTCGTGGCATTTCTCCCGGCGGTGATTTACCAAACCAAACCATGAGCCCGCACGTCCTCGCCCGCTGGATCGGAGTTGCGATTCTCGTTTTTGTCGCGGTGCTCGTCGCGTCGTCGGGCACGTATATCGTGCAGCCCGGTTTTCGCGGCGTGGAGGTGACGCTGGGGCGCGTGTCGCCCGTGGCCAAGCGCGATGGGTTTGGTTTTCGCGCGCCGTTTATCACGACGGTGCATCCGGTGTCGATTCGGCAGCAGACGGCACAGGACAAGGCGGAGTGTTTCTCGTCGGATTTGCAGCAGGTGAACATCGAGCTGCGTGTGCTGTTCCGCGTTCCCGAGGGCAAGGTCGTCGAGTTGTTTCAACAATATTACGGTGAACCCTTCGAGAGCCTGATCGCGCCGCGCGTGCAGGAGGCGTTGAAGGAAGTCACTGCGTCGCAGAACGCCGAGCAAATCGTGAAGGCGCGAGAATTGATCAAAACGCGCGCGCTCGAGTTGGTGCGCAAGAAGGTCGGCCCGCTGCTGGTGATCGAGGACATCGTGATTCAAAACATCACGCTCACGCGCGAACTCGAGCGCGCGATCGAGGCCAAGATGATTCAGGAACAGGAGGCGCAACGCTCGAAGTTCGTGCAGCAGCGCGTGCAGATCGAGGCCGACACCGCGGTGATCAAGGCCGGCGGCGAGGCCGAGTCGATCCGCATTCGCGGCCAGGCGCTGGCCGAGAATCCCGCATATCTGGATTATCAAGTGGTCGAGAAATGGGATGGTTTTGTGCCGCTGGTGATCGGTGGCGGCGAGGGCACGATGATTTCAGTTTCCGACATGCAACGTCTGCGAACTCAACAACCCAATGGAAGCGCAACCCCGCAAACCCCGTCCGCCCTTCAGCGGAATGTCAAACCCGCCAAGCCCTAGCCTGATGAATCCGGCGCTGCGGAATTTGCTCCTCGTCGCGGTGCTGCTGTTCGCCGCGTTCACCGTGCTCTCGGCGTCCACCTACGTCGTCGATCCCGGCACGCGCGGCATCAAGGTGATGCTCGGCAAGGCGGGCGACGCGTTTTTGCCGGAGGGCTTTGGGTTCAAGGCGCCGTTCGTCACACACATCATCGCGCTCAACGTGAAGCAGCGCACGATGGGTTTGAAGGCGGATTGTTTCTCCGCGGATTTGCAGCAGATCAAAGTGGATTTGCGCGTGTTGTTCCGCATTCCCGAGGCGTCGGTCGTGCAGATTTACAAGGAGTATGCGGGCGACGCGTTCGACAGCTTGATCGCGCCGCGCGTGCAGGAGGCGTTGAAGGAAGTGACCGCGCTGCAAACCGCCGAGCAAATCGTGAAGAACCGCGAGGAGATCAAACAAAAGGTCATCAAGGCCGCGCAGCACAAGATCGGCGACATCCTGCTCGTGACCGATGTGGTGATCCGCAACATCGATCTCTCGAGCGAACTCGAACACGCGATCGAGGCGAAAATGGTGGCGGAACAAGAGGGCGCGAAGGCGCGGTTCGCGCAGCAGCAAACGGAGATCGAGGCCAAGACCGCGGTGATCCGCGCCAAGGGCGAGGCCGAGGCGATCAAGGTGCGCGGCGAGGCGCTGAAGCTGAATCCGGCGTTCCTGAATTTGCTCGTGGTGGAAAAATGGAACGGCCGCTCGCCGCTGGTGGTGCCGGCGAACGCGGCGCAGAAGGGTTCGAGCCTGTTGCTGCCGTTGAGCACGCCCGAGGCCGCGCCGAAGGCGGCGCAGCCATGAGTCCGCGGACGCGGGGAATTTTGCTGACGGGCGTGCTGCTCCTCGTGGGCTTGGGATTGCTGCTGTTGTTTCCGAGCGGGGTGGCGTTCGCGGAAATGGCGGCGCGGGAGATGCGGTATTTCTGGTGGCTGATTTTATTGGTCGCGCTGGCGCTGTGGTTCATCTGGGGACTCGGGCGCAAGCCGCGGGAGTGAGGTGGTTCCCGCCGAGTTCAGCGCCGGAGGCGCGATAGAAGGCAGCCCACGGCGTCAGCCGTGGGTCGCGCAAAAACGGGACCAGCCCCGGAGGGGCGAAAGAAAGGATCGGATTCCCAGCGGCTTTTCTTTCGCCCCTCCGGGGCTTTGTGCTTTCGGGCGATGAACCCACAGCTCGCGCCGTGGGCTACCTTCTGTCGCCGCTCCGCGGCTGTGTTCGGAGACACGCCGGGTCTTGAATCCGCTCGCCATTCACTTCCCCGCGGGCCGGATATACCCGCCGAATTTCCATTCGTTGCCGATGAGCTTCATCGAGACTTTTTCCAGCCGCCCAAGCCCTTCGAGATACACGCTCATCGCGACTTCGTTCGGCGAGATCGGATTGCGTTCGAGCACGCGCAGGCCGGTGATGCTCGCGACGTCCGCTTGATGTTTGGCCGCGATGTCGGCCTCGGTCTTGGTTTCCCAGAGTTTCGCGTGTCGCGCCTGTTCCTCCGGCGAGAGGCTTTGCAAATACGATTGCGGATTCCCCTCGCGCATCGACCACAGCGACGAGATGAGCGCCGCCTCGGGTGTTTGATAACCCGCGAACGACCAACCCTGACGCGGGAACTGATCCGTCGCCCCGGCCACTGCGGGAGGCGCGCTGGCAACGGGCGTGGCGGCCGCGCCGGCACTCGCCGCGCGCAGTTGCTGATTGTCCTGCCGCAATTGGAGATTCTCCGTGCGCAACTGCGCGAGATCCTTCGCGCCCGCGCGCGACTGGCCGAGTTCGCCGCGCAGTTTGTGGACTTCCCCGGCGTCCGCGCGGAGGCGTTTTAATTCGTAATCGCGCTGCTTTTCCTCTTCGGCGCTGGGGGTCGCGCGAGTGGTTTTGAGCGCGTCGAGTGCCGCGCGCAGTTCCGTGTTTTGCGCGGTGAGTTGTTCGGCGCGTTGCCAAAATGAAAAGGCGGCGGCAGCACTGCCAAGCAGCGCGGCCACGAGCAACCAGCGAAGTGCATTCATGAGCGGATTCTGTTTCTGTTGGGCACTCGTTTCACATCGACGACATCGCTTCCGAACGGGGAAGAATGGGTTCGCGCGAAGGGGGCGAAGGGAGCGAAGTAAACACGCAGCATTGCCTCCGCGACTGGCCTTCCTTCGCCTGCTTCGCCCCCTTCGCGCGAACCAATTCCGGCCGGAAGAAAACGCGGTGCCGACCAAGCACCACACGCGGGGCAACTGGCTCCGCGATCTGCAATGGGGTGGGCGACATTTTTTCGCACCGTGTTTCGAGGGAACGAGGCTCGCTAAAATTTTTCACCCGCGCCCGCCACATTCTCACGCGCCGCGCGTCACTCCATCACCTCCGCCAACTGCACCAAGCGCCCGCGTTCCTGCATGGATTTTTTCCCCGCGTGCAGCACGGCGGTGACCTCGAGAATTTCCTGATGCGGCACCGGTTCCACGCGCGTCTTCACCATGCCGAGGAAAACCTGGGCCATGCGGAAGATTTGATAATGATGGCCAAACCAATAATTCCCCTCGATCGCGGGCGTCCACGAAACGGTCTTCTTCGTGAAGTGCGCCGAGGTGTGGCAGTAGGTCGGCGTCACGTCGGGGCGGCCGTACCAAACTTCGGCGGGCATCCGGTCCGTGTAGGTGAGCAGCGTGTGGCACGTGGCCTCGCGGGCATACATGCTCACGGCATCCACGCCCGCGCCGCACAGCGTCATCGCCATCCAGACGGGATGATGCCCGTAGATCACCCAGCCGCTCGGCGTCCAGCCGCCGCCCTGGCTGGCGACGACATATTGCAGCGGGCCGGCTTCATTGGAGCGCTTGAGGCGCAGCGCTTCCTCGGTGCCCCATTGATGCCGGTAAAGGCTCGACGACATGATCGGCGCGTTGTGTTTGCGGGCGAATTCCAAAATCTTGCGCGTGCCGGCGACGCTCGCGCCAATCGGCTTGTCGCAAAACACCGGCAGCCCTTTTTCCAACGCGGGCGCGATCAAATCGAAATGATCCTCGCCGAAGCCCGACGCGTCCCCGAGCCACACGGCGTCGGACTCGCGCACGAGTTCGTCGAGCGTGCGGGCCACCTGCACGCCGGGAAACGCCTCGGCGAACATCGCCGCGCTCGCGGGGTCGGCGTCGTAGTAAGCGGGAATGCGCGTGTCGGGAAACGGCAGTTGCGCGAAGTCCTCCTTGGGATTGCGGAAGTGGCTGTTGAAAAGGTCCACCGGTCCGCGCGAGAGGTGCTTCTCGATCATCTTGAGATCCACGGTCGGATGAAACCCCTGCGCGAAATGCCACGTGTGCCCATTGGTCTTTTGCGGTGCGCCGCGAATCGCCGCGGAGATCACGCCGATGCGCCAGGTCTTCGCGGGGGCTGTCGGGGTGGCGGGCGCTGGGGGTGCCGCGAGTGCGGCCGGCGCCAGACTGGCAAGCGCGGCGGCGGTGGTGGAAGTGCTGAGAAAATCGCGGCGGGAAACAACGTTTGGCTGGGTCATGCGCGGGACGCTAGCCAGCGTGCCCGGCGCGCACAAACTGAAATTGCGGAAGGCCCAAGGCCGCTCGTCCACTTGTGGGAAACGAGGTGACGAGACTCTAATCCTTTCCGTGTAGGAGACGAGGTGACGAGACTCCAACCCTTTCCGTGTAGGAGACGAGGTGACAAGACTCTAATCCTTTCCGTGTAGGAGACGAGGTGACGAGACTCCAACCCTTTCCGTGCGGCTCCCGTCCCCCCCTTCATTCCGTCCCAATTCACGAGGCCGATTTCCCCTCCCTCCGGAGCGGATGGGCTTTCCGTAAAGCTGCTTTGGGAGGCGAGGAAGAGCGTCGCGTGCGGGGGGAAAGTGAGAGTCTCGTTACCTCGTCTTCTACAAGGGGAACGAAAGAAAAGTGAGAGTCTCGTCACCTCGTCTTCTACAAGTTGGCGGGGCGGTTTTGGGAGCGGCAAATCGCCGGGAGAGTCTTGCCAGATGGGTCTTACAAGGTTGCCAAAACTTTCGCCGCGGCGGTCACCGTCGCGGCGATGTCCGCCTCGGTGTGGGCGGTGGAGAGGAAGCCGGCCTCGAATTGCGAGGGGGCGAGATAGACGCCGGCCTCGAGGAGGCCGTGGAAAAATTTCTTGAAACGCTCGCGGTCGCTCTTCAGCGCGTCGGCGAGGTTGTGGACGGGTGCGCTGGTGAAGTAGCCGCAGAACATCGAGCCGCAGCGGTTGAATTGCACGGGCACGCCCGCGGCGCGCGCGGCGTCGCGCAGGCCGGCTTCGAGCGCGGCGCCGAGGGTTTCGAGCCGCGCGTGGGCGTGGGTCGCGCGCAGTTCCTCGAGCGCGGCGAGGCCCGCGGCCATCGCGAGGGGATTGCCGCTGAGGGTGCCGGCTTGATAGACGGGGCCGAGGGGCGCGAGGTAATCCATGATGTCGGTGCGGCCGCCGAACGCGCCGACGGGGAGTCCGCCGCCGATGATTTTACCGAAGCAACTGAGGTCGGGCGTGATGCCAAAGCGTTCCTGTGCGCCGCCGAACGCGAGGCGAAAGCCGGTCATCACTTCATCGAAAATTAAAACCGCGCCGTGCTCGCGTGTGATGCGGCTGAGGAATTCGAGATAGCCGGGGCGCGGCAGATACAAGCCCGCATTGCCGGGAACGGGTTCCACGATGATCGCGGCAATCGCGCCGGGATTGGCGGCGAACGTGGCGGTGACGGCCTCGGGGTCGTTGAAAGGCAGCACCAGAGTGTGCTTCGCGAAATCTGCGGGCACGCCCGCGCTGTCGGGGTGGCCGAAGGTGAGCGCGCCGGAGCCGGCCTTCACCAACAGGCAGTCGGCGTGGCCGTGATAGCAGCCGTCGAACTTGATGATTTTGTCGCGCTTCGTGAAGCCGCGCGCGAGGCGGATGGCGGACATGCAGGCCTCGGTGCCGGAGTTGCACATGCGGACTTTGCCCACGCTGGGCACGGCGGTCTTGATGAGCCTGGCCATCGTGACCTCGAAAGGATTCGGAATGCCGAAGCTGGTGCCGTGATCGGCGGCGGCCTTGATGGCGGCGATGATCTTCGGATGCGTGTGGCCGAGGATGGCCGGTCCCCAGGTGCCCACGTAGTCGATGTAGTCGTTGCCATCGACATCGCGGACGTGCGCGCCGGCGGCGTGATCGACGAAAAAGGGGTGTCCGCCCACGGCGCGAAAGGCGCGCACCGGCGAGTTGACGCCGCCGGGAATATGTTCGAGGGCTTCGGCAAACAGGGCTTCAGAACGGGCATGTGAACGCATGACGCGAGGCTAGCCACCGCAAGTGACGAGGCGCGACGAAATATTTTGTGCGCGGGCATTTTGGCCGGGTTAGGAGTCCCGCCTTCAGGCGGCGGGGCGTCCGTTCTTGCGGCGCGCTTGTGAGTTCGCAGCGCCTCCGTCGTGGCGGATGTCGCGCCGGCTAAAGCCGGGACTCCGTACTTGTATGCGCCGGGCGGTTAAGCCGCGGGCGTCGCGTTCCGATACTTGGGGGATGTTTGCCCCGGTCCGTTTTGCCGGTGTCGGCGCGTCGTCGGTGGGTGGCGGGTTCGAGACGGACAACGACGACGGGTTCGGAATGTCGGCGGGCAAACCCAAATCGAAACCAACGAGTATGCCGTCTCTGCGAATTGAAGAACTGAAGCCGGGCCTGATCCTTCAGGCTGCGGTGTGCAATCTCGATCGGCAGTTGCTGCTGGGCGCGGGCGCGGTGATTTCGGAGCGCCACATCCGGCTGTTTCAAACGTGGGGCATTCTCGAGGTCGAGGTGCGCGCGAACGAAATGCCGCCGGACGATTGCCAGGCGCCGGTCGATCCGCAGGCGGCGGAGCGCGCGGATCGCGAGGTCTGCCAGATGTTGGTGCATCAAGTGATGGATTCGCCGCTGCTGCGCGAGCTGCGGCGGATTCTCGCCGCACGCAAACTGCGCGCGAAAAAATTCCGGGGGGCGACTGCTTGACCATTTGCATGCCTGACTTGGTTTCTGAAATCGATTCGCTGGGCTCGTTTCCGGCGGTGTACCAACAACTCGACGAGGCGTTGAACGACGAGAACAGCTCGATCAACCGCTTCAGCGAAATCATCCAGCACGATGTCGAT
This sequence comes from Verrucomicrobiota bacterium, assembly GCA_043757645.1. Taxonomy (GTDB): domain Bacteria; phylum Verrucomicrobiota; class Verrucomicrobiia; order Limisphaerales; family BJHT01; genus BJHT01. The sequence goes on along the minus strand of JAYVOY010000476.1, from coordinate 6,514 downwards.
CTGACCGCGCGGTTGCTGCGCTTGGCGAACAGTTCCTTCTACGCGTTTCCCGGCGAGATCGAGACGGTGGACCAGGCGATCACGATGATTGGCTTGCAGCAAATGCAGGATCTCGTGACGGCGCGGTGCGCGATTGATTTTTTCAAGGGCGTGTCCTCGGGCTTCGTGGACATGGAGTCATTTTGGCGGCACAGCCTCGCGTGCGGCACGGTGGCGCGCGTGCTGGCGGTGTATCGCCGCGACGCCAATCCGGAGCGGATGTTTGTCGCGGGGCTGCTGCACGACATCGGGAGGCTGGTGATTTACACGAAGGCAACCGACGCGGTGCCGGAAATTTTCAACCGGTATCGCGCGGGTGGAAAATTACTCGTGCAATGCGAACAAGCCGTGCTCGGCACGAACCACGCGGAAGTTGGCGCGGCCTTGATCCAACGCTGGCGGCTCTCCCCCGCGCTTGCGGAAGCCGTCGCGTATCATCACAACCCGGCCGCGGCCCCGGGGCATCCGCTCGCCGCCGCCGCGGTGCATGTCGCGGACGTGCTGGCGCTGGCGCTCGAGAGCGGGAGCAGCGGCCAGAAATTGCCGCCGCCGCTGCAGGCGGCCGCGTGGAACCGGCTCGGTCTCGCGCCGCTGTTGCTCGAACCGATTCTGACGGATGTCGAGGCGCAGATGGAGGACGTGTTGGCGCTGTTTCTCTGAGGTCGCAACGCGCGCGCTTCCACCATGATTTTGCAGTCCCATCCCGAGCCTGTGACCGAGCGCGAAGCCCCGCCGCAGGAGCCGTTGCGTTTGTCGGGGCACGCGATGATGAGCGTGCTGGCGGGGTTTCATGCGGAAATTCAGGAATGTCACGAAACCCAGGAGGTGCTCGAACTCGCGGCGCAAGCGCTGGTGAAACTCGGCGTCTTTCAATCGTTCGTGTTCCTGTTGAACGAACCGCCGGACTGGGATTTCGAACTGCGTTTGAGTCAGCCACCGGAACGCCGCGGCGCGCTGCAACGCCGCGTGAACGACGCGATCAAGGCGGGCACGTTCGCGTGGGCGCTGCGGCAGGCGCGCTTCGTGCCCGTGCCGGGAATGCGCCACGCGCACGAGGCTCCGACGCTGTTGCACCGGCTCGGGACGCGGGCGCGGACGCTCGGGATGTTCGCGGCGGTGTGTGGTCCGGGTGTGGATTTGGCGCGGCAGGCACAGGCCGGTTGGGTGGCGGTGATTCTCTCGAGCGTGGCGTGCGCGATTGAAAATTTGCGGCTGCGCGCCGAGGTGGAAAATCACAACACGGAATTACAGGAGCGCGTGCGCCAGCGCACGTTCGAGCTGACCGAGGCGAACCAACTCCTCGGTCGCGAAATCGCGGGCCACGCGCGCGCGGAAGAGGCGCTGGCACAGGAGAAGGACCGCCTCGCCGTCACGCTGCGCTGCCTCGGCGACGGGGTCATCACGACGGACTCCGCCGGGCGCGTGTTGTTGCTCAATCCGGTGGCCGAACAACTGGTCGGCTGGCCGCAAGCCGACGCGGCGGGTTGTTTGCTGGCCGATGTTTTCAAACCCGTCAAAACCGCGAGGCGCGAACCACACGCGGGGTTTTTGGAGGCCGCGTTGACGCGGGGCGAGGAAACCGACGTGCCGCACCACAGCGTGTTGCCAGCGCGCGATGGCCGGGAGCGCGTGATTGGTTTCAAGGTGTCGCCGATCCGGCGCGGCGCCGGCGCGGCCATCGTCGGCGCGGTGCTGGTCGTGCGCGACATGACGGAGCACGAGCGCATGACGGCCGCGGCGCGCAAGCATCAGCAGGTCGAATCGCTCGGGGTGCTGGCTGCCGGAATCGCGCATGATTTCAACAACATCCTGACCGTGGTCATGGGGAACGTGTCGCTCGCCGCGGAGAAACTCGGCCCCCGCACGGCGGTCCACGCGCACCTCGACGAAGCCGCGGGCGCGGCGGTGCAGGCGCGTGAGTTGACGGGGCAATTGCTCACCTTTGCGCGCGGTGGGACGCCGCTCAAAACGGCGGCGCGGCTGCCGGAGATCATTCGCGAATCCACGCGGTTCGGTTTGCACGGTTCGCCGGTTCGGCCCGCCTTTGCGCTGCCGCCGAATCTCTGGGCGGTGGAGGTGGACAGCGGCCAGTTGAATCAGGTGATTCACAACCTCGTGATCAACGCGGTGCAGGCGATGCCCGGCGGCGGTTGCCTGCGCGTGGCCGCGGGGAACCGCGCGGCGACCGGCGGCGAAAGTCACGGACTGCCAGCGGGCCGCTACGTGGAACTCTCCGTGGCGGATCAAGGCTGCGGCGTGAGCGCGGAGGATTTGCCGCGGATTTTCGATCCGTATTTCACGACCAAGAAAAGCGGCAACGGTCTCGGGTTGGCGATGTGCGCCGTGATCATTCGCGATCACGGCGGCCGCATCACCGTCGAGTCCGAGTTGGGCAAGGGCACGACGTTCCGCATTTTTTTACCCGCGACGGACAAGACGCCGGTGACGGCGAGCGCGCCCGAACGCGGCACGCTGACGCGGCGGCGGGGAAGAATCCTCGTGCTCGAGGATGATGAGGCGCTGCAAAAACTGCTGGCGATGATGATTCAGCGGCTTGGCTATCGGGCGGATTTGGTGAGTCGCGGCGAGGACGCGGTGCGCGTGTTTCAAGCCGCCGAGCAGGAGGGCGAACCCATCGACGGCGCGGTGCTCGACCTGACGGTGCCGGGCGGCATGGGCGGCTGCGAGGTGATCCAGCGGTTGCGCGCGCTGCGGCCGGGCTTTCCCGCGCTGGTGTCGAGTGGCGCGGCGAACAACCCGGCGATTGCGGAATTTCAGCAGCACGGTTTTTGCGGCGCGATCGCCAAGCCCTACACGCTCGCGCAATTCGCGGAGGCCCTCGGACGCCTGCTGCCCGCCGCGCGCGCGTGAGGCGCGGTTTCCGCGCGTTCCCGCAACCCGCACTCGACGCCCGTCCCCGGCGGGTCCTAGCATCCGCGCATGATTACGCGTTACTCGCGCCCCGACATGCGGGCCATCTGGACGGATGAAAACAAACTCAAGCTCTGGCTCCAAATCGAACTGCTCGCGAGCGCGGCGTTGGTGCGGGAGAAGGTCGTTCCCGCCGCTGATTTCAAAAAAATCAAGGCCGGCTGCGACGCGTGGTTCGCCGATCTGCCCGGCCTCGTCGCGCGGCAGAAGGAACTGGAGAAGGTGCTCAACCACGATGTCATCGGCTTCACCACCGCCGTCGCCGAGAAGATCAACGACCCCGCGAGCCGGTGGTTCCACTTCGGGCTTACGAGCAGCGATGTCGGCGACACCTGCTACGGCGTGCAGATGGCGCGGAGCGCGGACCTCTTGCTCGCCGACGTGACGAAGCTGCTGCCGGTCATCGCGCGTCGCGCGAGGGAGCATCAGTTCACACCGTGCATCGGACGCAGCCACGGCATCCACGCGGAGCCGACGACCTTCGGACTCAAGCTGGCGTTGATGCACGATGAATTCACCCGCGCGCGCGAACGCCTCCAGCGCGCGCGTGAGGCCGTCGCCGTCGGCAAAGTTTCCGGCGCGGTCGGCACCAGCGCGCACCTCTCGCCGCGCGTCGAGGCGTACGTTTGCAAGCAGCTCGGCCTGCGTCCCGCGCCCATCGCCACGCAAGTCGTGCAGCGCGACATTCACGCCGAGTTTCAGCTCACTCTCGCGCTCGTCGGCGCGAGCATCGAGCGGTGGGCCGTCGAGTTTCGCCACTTGCAACGCACCGAAGTTCTGGAGGCCGAGGAGCCGTTCACCGCCGGTCAAAAAGGCAGCAGCGCCATGCCGCACAAGCGCAATCCCATCACGTGGGAACGCCTCACCGGCCTCGCACGCGTGCTGCGCGGCAACGCGCTGGCCGCGCTGGAGAACGTCGCCCTCTGGCACGAGCGCGACATCTCGCACAGCAGCGTCGAGCGCATCATTTTCCCCGATTCCTGCACACTGCTCGATTATATGTTCGGCCTGCTTACGCGCCTGATGGACGGCCTCGTCATCTATCCCGCGAACATGAGGAAGAATCTCGGCCTCTCGCTCGGCATGTGGAATTCGCAAACCGTCCTGCTCGCGCTCATCCGCAAAGGACTCACGCGCGAGGCCGCCTACAAACTTTGTCAGGACGCCGCGACGAAAACCTGGGAGGTCAAACACGCCGGCCGCGACGACGCGGACTTCCTCGAAGTGCTGCGGAGCGATCCCGCCGTGGCGAGGCATTTCAAGGCGGGCGAACTCGAAAAACTTTGCTCCCTCGATTTCCATTTCAAGGAAGTGGAAAACCGGTTCAAGAAACTGGGGTTGTAATCGCGGCGCAAGAGGCCGGCGCCGCCCCGAGTTGCTTCGCGGCCTGCGACTGGAGTGGCCGCCGCGGCGGGGCTGCTTTTCAGCGCTGCAAAATCTCCGGTGGCAGCGCGGTGAGCGGGGCTTTCGGATTGGTCTGCGAAAAATAATTTGCGGACCAGTCGTTTGAAAACAGCACGACGGCGTGCTGGCTCATGTCGTGGGCGATGCGCGCGCCGCTGGGGAGCGAGAGGGAGTCGAGGCCGGCTTCGGTGATGTCCGTCGGGAGCCAGCGGCAGACGGTCCACGGCGCGGGTTCGAGGGTCGAGACCGCGCCGTATTCGCTCTCGAGGCGGAATTGCACGACTTCAAATTGCAGCGGGCCGACGGCCGCGAGCAGCGGAATGCGCGCGCCGGAGTCGCGCAGGTTCAGCACTTGGATCACGCCTTCCTGGAGGAGTTGATCGAGGCCCTGGCGGAATTGTTTGAACTTCCCGGGATTCGGATTTTTCAGGAAGGCGAAGGCCTCGGGCGGGAAGCGCGGGATTTCGCGATACAGAATTTCCGCGTCGGTCGTGAGCGTGTCGCCGATGCCGAAGCCGTCGTGGCCGACGAGGCCGATCACGTCGCCGGGATAGGCGACATCGACGGTTTCGCGCTCGTTACCGAAGAGTTTGTGCGAGCTGGAGAGGCGCACTTTTTTCGCGGAGCGCGAGTGGCTCACGGTCATGTCGCGCTCGAATTTTCCCGAGCAGACGCGGACGAACGCGATGCGGTCGCGGTGGCGCGGGTCCATGTTCGCCTGGATTTTGAAGATGAACCCGGAGAACGCGGGATGCTCGGGCGAGATCGCGGTGCCGGCCATCACGCGCGGTTTGGGCGGCGGCGAGTGTTGGAGAAAACCGTCGAGCAACAACTGCACGCCGAAGTTGTTCACGCCGCTGCCGAAGAACACGGGCGTCGTGCGGCCCGCAAGGACTTCCGCCTCGTCGAAGGATTCGCCGGCGAGTTCGAGCATCTCGAGTTCCTCGACGGTCTTGTGATAGGTCGCGTCGTCGAGGCGCTCGCGGATGACGGGATCGCCGAGGCCGCCGATGGCAACGGGCGCGCGGAATTTGCCGCCGACCACGCGTTCGAACAGGTGCATCTGCCGCGTGCGGCGATCATAGACGCCTTGAAAATCCGCGCCGGAACCGATGGGCCAATTGACGGGGAACGCGCCGATGCCGAGGACTTTTTCCAGTTCATCGAGCAGCAGGAGCGGCTCGCGCATCGGGCGGTCGCACTTGTTCATGAACGTGAAAATCGGCACGCCGCGCTGGCGGCAAACCTCGAAGAGCTTGCGCGTCTGCGGCTCGATGCCCTTGGCGGAATCGATCACCATCACGACGGAATCGACGGCGGTGAGGACGCGGTAGGTGTCCTCGGAGAAGTCCTTGTGGCCGGGCGTGTCGAGGAGGTTGATGTAGTAACCGTTGTACTCGAATTGCAGCACGGTGGAGCTGATCGAGATGCCGCGCTTCTTCTCGAGTTCCATCCAGTCGGAGGTCGTGGCGCGCTGGTTTTTGCGCGCGGTGACGGAGCCGGCGAGCTGCACCGCGCCGCCGTAGAGCAGGAGTTTTTCGGTCAGCGTCGTCTTGCCGGCGTCCGGATGCGAGATGATGGCGAACGTGCGGCGGCGTTGAATTTCTTTTTGAATTTCCACAGGAGCGCGGACCGTAGCAGACGCGGGGGTGGCGGGAAGGGTGGAGTTACGGCGTAACGATGCGGTAGGACCGCCGCCGTCTCGGCGGCTCCCAGCGTCCAAACGGGGCGGAGGCGCGGATTTTCCACAGCCCAAAAGGTTCCCGGAATGGGGAACCAAAAGCTGGCGTGGGAATGGACCTCGCGGACTTCCCGCGCCGGGAGCCGCCGAGACGGCGGCGCTCCTACGGCATCGTTACGGCTCGGGCACCCGCATCCGGCGTCTGTCAACGACTTCAGGATGCACTGGCTCACACCACCTCAATCGTCACTCGCTGAATCTGATTCCTCCCCGATTTCGGAAATGGGCGCGGCAGCGGTTGCCCGAGTCCAGCGAGGTCGAGCGTGCGGCAGCGCAGTTCGTATTTGCCCGGACGCAGCTCCGGCAGTTCGGCGGTCCAGCGACACAGCGTGTTGCGCAGCGGCCATTCGCGCGGGGTTTTCGTTTGCGGAGCGAACTGCGCGGGATGCAGCGGGCTGT
>JAYVOY010000475.1:0-4085 GCA_043757645.1 Verrucomicrobiota bacterium | reverse complement strand
TGGAAGGCGATGCGCGCGGCGAGTTCGGGGAACTCGAGGCGCAGCACTTCCTTCGCGGCGGCGATGATGACGTCACCGCCCGAACCGCTGGTGACGCGGCCGAGGATGAGAACGTGGTCGAAGTCGTAGAAATCCGCGGCGTGCGCGACGGTGTAGCCGAGGTAAGTGCCGACGGTTTGATAAATTTTCTCCGCGCGCGGGTCGCCCGCGGCCATTAGTGCCTGGACGAGCTTGAGCTTTTCCGGCAACGGCAGCGCGGGTTCCGCCGCGATGCCGGCGGGGGCGAGGAGGCGGCCGACCCCTTGTTGCGAGAGATACTGGACGCCCGCGCCGACAGCGCCGCTCCATTCGTCGCGCGGGGCGTCGGGGCGGTAATCGACGGGCACGAAGGCCAGTTCGTTGAGCCACGAGGTGAGGTTGCCCTCGCGAGTGACGTAGCCGCTGGCGAGGCTGGTGCCCAGCGCGAGGCCGAGCACGGCGTTTTTGCCGAGCGCCAGCGAGCCGGCGAGCGCGGTGACTTCGCCGTCGTTGACGACTTCGAGCGGGACGCCGGGCCACGCGCGCTGGACTTCGAGAAAAATATCCCGCACGCGGCGGTCAAAAATTTCCGGCGGCACGCCGCGGAACAGCGAGGCGACCTTCACGCGATTGTTCACGTAAACGCCGGCGGAACTGCCGCCGATGGCATCGACGCGCGGCAGGTGCGCGGCGGCGCGGCGCAGCGAATCCATGAGGCCGTCGAAGTGATATTGCGGGTCGGTTTGGAAGTAGGGATCCCACACCGTCTCGTCGCTGAACACGACGCGGCCGTCGATCACGGCGGCGACTTTGCGGTCGCTGCCGCCGAGGTCGAAGCCAATGCGGCAGCCGTCGAGATGGCGGCCGAGCGGCTGCGTGTTCGCGCGCGCGGCGGGCAGGTCGCGGGTGACGACGACCGCGAGTGGGTGATCGTAAATGCGTTCGCCGACGGTTTGGGAATCGAAGCGTCCGGTGGCGGTTTCGCGGAAATGGCGCGCGAGTTGATCGCCCAAGGTTTGCGGGCCTTCGAGGTGGATGCGCCAGCCGCCGCGGCTCCAGAGCAGAAATTTCACGAGGCGTTCGAGGAACGCGAAATTGCCGTCCGCGCCGGAAGTCCCTTCGGCGAAAATCTCAGTGGCGAAATGGAAGACTGAGCCGTCGTTTTGCTCCAGCGCGAGGCGGAGGGGAACCGCGTGGCCGCTTGCGCGCGCGGCGGCGCGGAACGCGTGGTTGGCCAGGACCGCGGGACGGAATTCCCGATCCAGCACCGCCGCAACGCGCGGGGCGACGAGGGGCATTCCGGCGGTGCTCATGCGGGACAGTGCGGTTGCGCGCGGCTGGCGCTGGCGAGCAGTCGCGGCGGGGGTTGCCGACGGTTGTAACTCACACGCCGCGGACGGTGAGCACGGGGCACGCGGCGTGGCTGACGACGCGTTCGGCGGTGCTGCCGATCAGCATTTTCTTCAAGCCGGTGAAGCCGTGGGTCGGCATCACGATCAGGTCGGCCTTGGCGGCCTTGGCGGCGTTGACGATTTCGACGAACGGCTTGCCGAGCGCGACGACGGCTTCGGACGCCACATCGGCGTCGATGTGTTGCACGCGAAATTTCTCGAGGCTGGCGCGGGCTTGTTTGGTGAGCGCCATATTGTCGGGTTCGAGGGCGGGCGGGATGAGGATGTTCTCAGGATAAATGTGCGGCTCGACGACGAACACCAACACGATTTTCGCGCCGTGCTCGCGCGCGAGCGGCACGGCGAAATCGAGCGCCTTGCGGGAAACATCCGAGAAATCCGTGGGCACCACGATGGTCTTGAAACGCAGCGGACCGCGCGGGGCGGGCGTCGCGGCGGGGGCGGTTTTGGCGGGTGATTTGGATTTCATGAGTGGGTGGGTGGGGGTGGTGATCCGGGTGGGGTCTGCTTTCGCTCGGGTTTGTCGCGTCGATCCCCGATTAACCGGGACGAGGCAACTCAGCCTTGCGATGCAATAGTTTGTGTTGGGCCTCCTTCTGCCAACCCCGGTGGTGAATATCAAGCGGCGATTGCGGCCGGCGGTGGCGCCGCTCGCAATCTTGGTTTCGGAGTTCGAGTTGAAGTCGGCTTTCAGACTGGCGTCTATCACCCACGTTTTCAAATGCTGCCAATCTTGCAAAAAATTCTCCCCGCCGCCGCGCTGCTCGCGGCGTTCACGCTGTCCGCCGCGGAAACGAAGAAACCGCTCGAGCTCACCAAGCTCCCGCCCGCCGCGAGTGCGCCGGTGGATTTCGCGCGCGACATCCAGCCGCTCTTCGTGCGGCACTGCCAGAACTGTCACGGCGCGGAAAAACAAAAGGGCGGCCTGCGCCTCGACCTGCGCCAAGGCGCCCTCGAGGGCGGTGATTCCGGCGCGGTGATCGTCCCCGGCAAAAGCGCCGAGAGCCGACTGGTGCATCTCGTCGTCAAGCTCGACGGCGAGACGCAAATGCCGCCTGCGGGCGAAAACCGCCAACCGCTCACGCGCGACGCCAAGGCCGCCGCGTCGTTGAAAAAATATTTTCTCACGCAGGTCGATCCCGAGACGCGCACGTTGGAAAAGGCGGTTGAAGACCACGCCGCCAAGCCGCCCAAAGGCCCGGACACCGTCGCCGCCACGCTCGCCGAGGAGGCCGCGGGCCGCGTCACGAAGGTTCACATTCGCGGCAATTTCCTCGACCGCGGCGCGGAGGTGCGCCCCGGAACTCCCGCGGTGCTGCACGCGCTCAAGCCCCGCGGCGCGCGCCCGCCCACCGCGGCGGAATTGCCGGTGCTCCGCCGCGTTTACGACGCCCAACTCCAGCTCGCGCAGGCCACTCCCGAGAACGCCGCGAAGCTCGTCGAGGGCACCAAGGACGACGCGCGCCTCGCCGAGAAAGCCACGCTCGTCGCGCTGGGCCGCGTGCTGTTGAACCTCGATGAATTCGTGACGCGGGACTGAGCGTTTGCCGAATTTTTTGCGCCACCTTAAACTGCCCCCATGAGTGCGACTGAACAATTGCTGGAACAGGTGAAGACGTTGGATGAAAGCGACGCCAAAGCGACGCTCAGTTGGTTGGCGGATTATCGGGCCGCCAAGCCCGCAGCCGTGTCCGAAGCCGATCTGCGCCGGATGGATGAAGCACTGGGTTTTGCCCGCCGCTATCGCAAAGAAGCGCGCACCACCGACGAATGGATGAAGGAACTTCGTGAAGGGGAGGCCGCGTAATGGCGTGGGTTGTGGACACTTGCCTGCTGATCGACGTAAACGAAAACGATCCCGTTTTCGGCGTGCCTTCGCTGGCATTGCTGAAGGCCAAGCGCCCATCCGGGCTTTGCATCGCGCCCGTGAGTTTTGTGGAACTCGGACCGGTTTTTGACGGGAAGCTGCCGCTCGCCCGGACATTCCTTGAATCCCTCGGTGTCCAGTGGCGGCAACTCTGGAGCGAACAGGACTGTGCCGCCGCGTTCGTCGCTTGGGCAGATTTTGTGCGGCGAAAGCGGTTGCAGCAATTGCGCCGTCGTCCCGTTGCCGACGCGCTGATTGGCGCGTTCGCGCAGCGGTTCGAAGGAGTGTTGACCCGCAATGCGCCCGATTTTCGCGCAATTCTCCCCAATCTCAAAATCCTCGAACCATGAACCCGCGCCCCGAAATGTCCCCGCAGGAAATTGTCAATCTCACCCGCCGCGACTTTCTCGCGAGCACCGGCATGGGCACGCTCGCGTTGGCGTCGCTGCTCGCGAAGGATGGGTTTCACGCGCGGGCCGCGACGACGGCGGGCACCGCGCCCAGCGGCGTCACCGCCGACCCGCTCGCGCCGAAGTCGCCGCACTTCGAGCCGCGGGCGAAGAATTGCATTCTCATTTATTTCGAGGGCGCGCCGAGTCAGTTGGATTTGTTCGACCCGAAGCCGAAACTCATCGAGATGGACGGCCAGAAGCTGCCGGACTCGCTGCTCGAGAAAGTTCGTTTCGCGTTCATCACCCGTTCGCCTTCACCACGTGGCTCGCGGGCGGCGGCATCAAGGGCGGTCAAGTCATCGGCAAGACCGACGAGATTGGCTGGGGCGTGGTCGA
>JAYVOY010000474.1:0-4089 GCA_043757645.1 Verrucomicrobiota bacterium | reverse complement strand
CGCTGGACGCCTCGTGCCGCGCCTACTGCCCGCGCTGCGAGGCCCAATTCACCACCGCCTCCGGGACGTGTGCGGACTGCGGTGGATTGCCCTTGCTGCCGCTGCCGAAGTGGGCGTGAACCCAACGGCTCCAGCGCGGCGCAAAAATGGTTTGGAACTGTGAAGTTCAAACCCAATGTCTCGTGGCGTGAGACCCGACGGCGCGCACCCGCTTTTAGCCGTAACGATGCAGTAGGAGCGCCGCCGTCCCGGCGGCTCACCCCGTCCACACGGGGCGAACGCGCGGTTTTTCCGCGGCCCCAAATGCGCACTGAATAGGGAGCCAAAAGCTGGCGTGTGAATGGCCCTCGCGGACTCCCCACGCCGGGAGCCGCCGAGACGGCGGCGGTCCGCCCATTGCCTCGTTACGGTTTAAGCTTCCTCACTCCCCGCGTTTCCGCGCCAGTCGCAGCCTTGCGCTGGAGGCCCGAGGGTTCGTGTACACTTCCTCCGCCGTCGGCCGCAGCAGGGAAGTATCGAGCGGCTCGAACCCGCCCTCAGCCACGTGAGTCGCGAACGCTTTTTCCACGCGCCGATCCTCGCCCGAGTGAAACGTGAGCAGCGCCACGCGGCCGCCGGGCCGCAGGCACTGCGGCAAAATTCGGAGCAACATGTCGAGCGCGGAGAACTCGTCGTTCACCGCGATGCGCAACGCCTGAAACACCCGCCGCGCCACCAACGCCACCGCCGCGCGATCCAAGTCGCGCCCCGCCGCCCACAGCGCCGCGCGCACCGCGTCCGCCAGTTGCAGCGTGGTGACGATCGGCCGCTGCCGCTGCGATTCCACGAGTGCCGGGGCGAGCACCGCCGCGTGCGGTTCGTCCGCGTTTGCCGTGAGCAGCGCCTGCAACCGCGGCGCGTCCAGCCGCGCCAGCAACGCGGACGCCGGCTCGCCGCGCCGCGGGTTCATGCGCAAATCCAGCGGCCCCGCGAATTTGAACGTGAAGCCGCGCGCCGGGTTATCGAGCTGCATCGATGAGCAACCGAGGTCCGCAAGAATCAAATTCGCCCCGGCCACATTTTGCGCCGCGAGAACTTTCGCCAGCCCCGCAAAGTTCGAGTGAACCGCGGTGAACACATCCTCGCCAAACCCGCGCTCGCGCAAACGCGCGACCGTCTTCGGCAACTCCAGCGGATCGGCGTCGAGCGCGAGCAAACGTCCCCTGGGCAACAAACGCGGGAGAATTTCCGTCGTGTGTCCGCCGTAACCGAGCGTGGCATCGACGGCGAATTCGCCCGGTCGCGGCGCGAGAAATTCCAGAATCTCGCGCACCATGATCGGCCGGTGCGCCCCCGCGGGCGTTTTGCCGGACGCGATGACTTTGCGCACCGTGTCGGCGTATTTCCCGGGATTGAGTTCCTTGTACTTGTCCTCGAAATGGCGCGGATGTTTGCCGCGATACCGCGGGCGGCGCTGGTGTTGGGGTGCTTCGTCCGGCGACATGACAGGCGTGTGCGACGCGCGCCGAGTTGTGCGGCACGCGCCCGCGCCGGTCAATGCGCAAGCGGGGGGAAAAAGCTCAAAGCCCAAAATTCAAAGCTCAAGGGAAGCAACAAAATCCAATCGGGCGCGGCGGGGGCAGTGCGCGGATGCCCCGATCCAATCCGTTGGGGTGGGGGCGCGCCTGCGTTTACGCGGACCGTGGCGAATCTGCGCCCAACGTTGCCGCCGCAATTGCCGCCGAAGCCTTGCGCTTGCCCAGCCTCCTGCACGCATTGGTTCTTGGCCATTCCCTTGAGCTTTGAACTTTGAGCTTTGAGCTTTGAACTCCCCGCCCCGAGTTCGCTCAACCGCAAAATCGCGCCCCACGCTTTCCCCCTCGACACCCGCCCGCGCGACTCCAACACTCCGCTCCGAACCAGCCGAAAAATTTCACGATGGACCCGCTTTGGATTCTGCTTGCCGGTGTGCTGACAGTGGTCGGCGGCATCTTGGTGTTCCGCTTGCAGGCGTTCCTTGCCCTGGTTGCCGGCGCGCTGGTCGTCGCCGCGTTCACCCCGGCGGGGGCCGTGAAGAAATACGAAATCTCCAAAAAAGCCACGCCCGAGGCCGCGGAGAAAATCGCCCAACTCTCGATCGGCGAACGCGTCGCGCGCGAGTTCGGCAGCACCTGCGCGAAGATCGGCATTCTCATCGCGATGTCCTCGATTGTCGGCCGCTGCCTGATGGACAGCGGCGGCGCGGACCGCATCGTGCATTCGCTGCTGGCGGGTTTGGGCGAGGCGCGCGCGCCCGTGGCGTTCGTCGTCGCCAGTTATCTGCTGGGCATTCCGGCGTTTTTGGAAACGGTCTTTCTCCTGATGATCCCCATCGGCAAGGCGCTGCGGCGGCAGACGGGAAAAAACTACGTGCTCTACGTGCTCGCGATCATCGCCGGCGCGACGATCACGCACTCGCTCGTGCCGCCGGGGCCGGGGCCGCTGTTCGTCGCGCGCGCGCTCAATGTCGATATGGGCGTGATGATCATCGCCGGTTGCGTCGTGGCCGCGTTCACGACGACGTCCGGTTATCTCTTCGCGATCTGGCGCAACAAAACGTTCACCGTCCCGCTGCGCGACACCGCCGTCGGCGCGGCCGCGCCCGTCACGCGCGAACCGAAGGATCAACCGCCCCTGTGGCTCGCGCTGCTGCCCATCGTGCTGCCGATGCTGATGATCACCAGCGCGACGTTCGTGGAAGTTCTCGAGCGCGCCAACGTCATCGCGCATTCACCCAAGTGGCAACCGCTCTGGGCCACGCTCGGCGACGTGAACATCGCGCTCACCGTCGCCGCCGTGATCGGCCTGGCGATGCTGGTATGGCAAAACCGCGACGCGCTCAAAAACCTCGGCAAAACCGTGAACCCCGCGCTCGAGGAAGCCGGCATGATTATCCTAATCATCGGCGCGGGCGGAGCGTTCGGCGGCGTGCTCCAACAAACCGGCGTCGGCGAACGCATCCAGGAACTTTCCAAAAATTATCACGTCGGCGTGCTGTTCCTCGCGTGGCTCGTCACCGCGATGGTGCGTGTCGCGCAAGGCTCCGCGACAGTCGCGATGATCACCGCCATCGGCATGGTCGGCGGCCTGGCCACCGAGGCGCAGCTCGGCTTTCATCCCGTCTATGTCGCGCTGGCGATCGGTTGCGGCTCGAAAATGCTGCCGTGGATGAACGACGGCGGCTTCTGGGTCGTGTGCAAAGTCAGCGGCATGACGGAACGCGAAACGCTGAAAACTTTCTCCGCGATGCTCAGTGTGATGGGCGTCGCCGGCCTGCTCGCGACGATGCTGCTGGCCAAATTGTTCCCGCACTTTTGAGCGTGGTGTTGTGGATTCCGCAGCCGCCACTTTCAAACGAAACGCCGCGCTCGATTTGGAAAAGCTTTTTTTAACGCAGAGCGCGCGGAGAAAAACGCAGCGGACGCGGAGCAGAGTCTTCTCCGCGTCCTCTGCGAAAATCTCCGCGCCTCTGCGTTAAAGTCCGATCAGTCGTTCGCGCAGGACCGCCCCATGATTTTGTTCCCCATGATTCTGCCCCTTTCCTCTGCGCCCGCCGCATTCCCGCGCGTAACCGAAGCCCCGCGCCGCCGTCACCAGCCCGTGTGCAATCGCCAACGCCGCGAACCCCATGCCTGACCCCGGACTCGATGTCGCCGCCTGCCTCGCGCGCGTCCGCCAACGTGACGAACCCGCCGCCCGCGAGCTGGTCGCGCACCTCTATCCGCTCGTCCTCAAGATCGTGCGCTCGCACCTGCCCCGGCGCGTTTCCGAGGAGGATTTGGCGCAGGATATTTTTCTGAAAATGTTTTCCCGCCTCGAACAATATCAACAGGTCGTGCCCTTTGAACACTGGGTGTCGCGCATCGCCGTCTCGACCTGTCTCGACGCCCTGCGCGCGCAGCGCCGCCGCCCCGAACTCCGCTGGGCCGACCTCTCCGAAGAGGAGGCCGACATCCTCAGCGCCGTCACGCGCGACGAACACGCGCCCACGCCCGGCGCCTCGCTCGCCGTGCGCGAACTGGCGGAAAAACTCATCGCCGCCCTCAATCCCGAGGATCAACTCGTCATCCG
>JAYVOY010000473.1:0-4097 GCA_043757645.1 Verrucomicrobiota bacterium | reverse complement strand
TCGCGGGATCGTGATGACACCGCGCCGCCTCGATCAGCACGTCGGGCAGGTTGTGATACTCGAGATAGAGGCCGCCGAGTTCCGCGTGATCGATCCCGAGCACCTCGACTTCGAGCGCGAGCAGCTCCGTGGGTTCCGCGGCCAGCCGCTGCTGAATCACCGTGAAATGCGCGGGAAACACCGCCGCCATCGCGATCTTGCCCACGTCGTGAATCAGCCCCGCCACGTAATCCGCCTCATCACCGCTGGATTTTTCCGAGTTCAAAATCTCGCGCGTCAAAATCGCCGTGCTGATGCAGTGCTGCCAAAAGAGCCGCCACGGAAACTGCGTCTGGCCCGCGATGCGCTGGAAGTCCTCGATGATCGGCGTGACCGTCGCGAGCTGGCGAATCTGCCGCACGCCGAGATAGAACACCGCCTCCTCGATGCTGTTGATGCGCGAGTTGAAGCCGTAATAGACCGAGTTGACGAGGCGCAACAAGCGCGCGGTCAGGCTCGGATCACGCCGGATCACGTCGGAGATTTGCGAGGCGTAGCGATTGTCCGCGCTCAACAGTTCGCGCAGCGCGCTGTTGATGCTGCCCAGCGAGGGCAGCCGGGGACAATTGCGAAGCCGGTGTTCGATATCCTTTCGAGCCAACGGCCCCGCGGATTTTAAATTTTCCGGGGTCAACACATCCATAGTCTTCCCCGCTATCGACAGCGCCCGGTGAAAATTAACCCGCGGCGCGCGGAAATTTTCCGCGCGGTTCAGAATATTTTCCGCCGCGCCATTTCCCGCCCCGCCGCGATTTTGCGCCGCCGCGCCCGTGCCCGTTCCAATCGCGCAACCCGCCCGCAGCCGCCACCATTTCACCCGCGATTTTGGCAATGGTCCTCAAGTGGTCGCGCCCGCCCGCCGATGTTTCTCCCAAATGATCGACGTCCTCGCCGACCTCACCGCCGCCGCGGCCACGAGTGCTTTCCGCACGATGGGCGGCTGTGAGCTTGAGTTGCGCCCGGTCGCGGACGTCACGTTCGGCGACGAACGCTGCGTCACCAGCTCGGTGCAGTACCAAGGCCCCGTCGCCGGCATCATTCATTTGCACGCGGCCAGCGGACTGGCCCATCAGGTCAGCGCCACGATGCTGGCCCGGGCGCGCTCCAGCGAAGTCCCCGACGACTTGGTCGCCGACACCATGGGCGAATTCACAAACATGGTGATCGCGAAAATCCAGTCGCGCCTCAGCGACCGCGGGATCCCGTGCGTCATCACGCCGCCGCGGGGCGTGTGGCGCGCGCGCTTCACCGCGCTCGGCGCGCCCGGCCCGCGCTGCCGCACGCTGCCCTTCACCTGCCAGCACGGCCCGCTGCTCATCGAACTCATGCTTCAATAACCCCACAAAGCCCGCCCGCGTATGCCCCAAAAAATCCTCACCGTGGATGACAGCAAAACCATCCGCCTCATTGTTTCCAAGGCTTTCAAAGCCTACGACTGCACCATCCTCGAGGCCGCCAACGGCGTCGAGGGTCTCACGCTGGCGTCCAAGGAAAAACCCGACCTCATCATTCTCGACATCACCATGCCCGTGATGGACGGCTACGAAATGCTCCACCGTCTCCGCGCCGATCGCGAACTCAAGCAGGTGCCGGTCATCATGCTCACCGCCGAAGTCGGCCGCGACAACGTGATCAAAGTCGCCAAGCAGGGCGTGCGCGATTACGTCGTGAAACCGTTCAAAGAAGACCTCATCGTCGAGCGCGTCGGGCGCGTCCTCGAACTCAAGCTCCGCCCCACCGCGCCGCCCCGCACGCGCAAATACGATGAGGCCCTCAAGTTCGTCGTGCTCGACGACAAGCCCGCCATTGCGGAACAAATCTGCGCCGGCGTCGCCGACACCCCGTGGCAAATCATCCCCCACACGCTCCCCGCCGAGGCCCTCGAATACTGCCGGCAAAACCCCGTCGATGGCCTCCTCATCAGCCTCAATCTCGCGGCCGACGCGGCCTTCACCACGTTTGAAACCCTGCGCGCCACCGAGAAAACCCGCGCGCTCCCCGTCTTCGGCCTCAGCGTCAAAACCGCCACCGACGAGCAAAACCGCGCGCTGCACCTCGGCTTTTCCGCGCTCCTCAACAAGCCGATCGACCTCGACGATTTGAAACTGAAAATCTCCCGCGCGCTCAATCTCGACACGTCGCCGAAATTCTTCCGGGAGAAAGGCACCGTGCTCATTCTCACGATTCCGCCCGGCTTCAATCCCGCGATTGCCAACGAAATTTCCACCACGCTCAAAACGAAACTCGCCGCCGCCGTCGATTCCGGCATCACCCGCATGGTGCTCGACTTCAGCGGCGCCCGCACCGCCGACATCACGCTCATCCGGCTCGCCATCGAGACCGCGCAGCTCGGTGCCACGCTCGGCATTCAGCAACGCGTGGCCGCGCCCGCCAACCTCATCAAGGACTGCAAAAATTATGAAGAAGCCAAGGACTGGCAATTCTCCGCGTCACTCGACGAAGCCATCGCCGCCTTCGACCAGCAGGGGTCCGCGCCCGTCGCCGCAACTCCTCTTGCTGCGGCTCCGGCTCCCGAAGCGATTGCGGCCTGAGTGCGCGTGCGCACTCCTCGTCCTGTTTCTGTTTGCGGCCACCGTCCACGGTGCGCCGGACTACCTCCTGCGTCTTGGCCCGGCCCCGCTGCGGCTCGCCTCCGCCCCGCCCGCGCCCATCGTCAGCCTGCCGCCGCTGCCACCGCCGCCCGTCGAACCCGACATCCCCATTCAGCCGCCGCCCGCGCCCACCCCCACGCGCGTGGACAGCGCCAATCCGGATGAGTTCATGGGGCCGCGAGAATTTGTCGGCCCCACGCCACCCGCCGCCGCGCCCGTCGTCCTCGCACTCCCCGTCAGCCCGGCCATTCCCGGAGTTCGCCTGGGCCTGGCCCAGACGTTCACCTCCTTCTTCGCCAACGTCAGCACCAACGCCCCGCCCACCACGCTCCTCGCGCCCCTCGGCTTCACGCCGCCCACCGCGGGCCCGCCGGCGTCGAGCCGCGCCGTGTACGAAAAAACCCCGTGACCATTTTTGAAAACCATGCGCTCCAATCCCGCCGCACTTCCGCCGCGCCGACACTTCCTCGCGCGACAACTCCGCGTCCTTGCCCTCGCGATTTTCGCGGCCACGCTCGCCGCGCCCGCCGCGCGAGCCGCGGAATTTCGCGCCCCCGCCCCATCCAAGCGCCCGCTCTTTGCACCGCCGCCAAAACCTCCCATCGCGGACGACCCCGCCACACCTGAACCCGCCCGCGGCGCCAGCCCCGCCGAAACACCCACGCCCGCCGCGCGCCCGTTGCTCGCCGCCGCACCACCGCCCGTTGCGCCACCTCAGCCACCCGCGCCAGTCGCACCCCTTCCCCCGGCACTTGCCCCCGCGCGCCCAACCGATTCCGCCCACGCTCCCCCGGAACCCTTCACGCCCCAAAAAATCGCCCCGATCCCCGGCGCCAACTTGGTTCGCCTTCCGCCTCCCACCCTCCCGGCAAAAGCCACGCCCCCGCAGCCCCTCGCCCCCGCCTCCAATTCCGCCCCTCCCATTTCCCCAACGCAACCACCAGTCGCCGCAACCCCTGCCCAGGCTAAACCCGCCCCCCCCGAGCACTCCCCGGCCACCCCGGATCACGCCACACCCACATCCGCCGCCGCACCGCCCGCGCCCGCCGCAGCCGCAATTGATCCGTCCACTCAGTCCCCTCCGTCCACTCACCCCGCCGCCCCCCGCATCGTCCCCGACGACTACGACTTCAAAATCCGCGCCGCCACCGACAGCAACAATGTCCCCTTCCACCTCGAAGCCCTCGTCAAAGCCTCCACCAATCTGATTTCCAAAGCCGACGCCCTCCGCCAGGAACAACGCCAGAAAAAGCTCGGCGACTACCAAACCCAACTCGACGTCGCCCGCCAGCAACGCCGCGACAAAACACCCGCCCGCGCCATCGTCACCCTGCTCGAACTACTCGCTGGCGAGGCCCCCACCGGCTTCAAACGCCCCGCACTCTACGAACTCGCCCTCGCCCATCACGAGGACAACCAACTTATCCGCGCCCAACAAATCTTCAG
>JAYVOY010000472.1:0-15553 GCA_043757645.1 Verrucomicrobiota bacterium | reverse complement strand
CTAACTGGCACTAATGGACACTAATGAAATCAGGGCCATCGGGTTGGGCGATTAGTGCTGGTTAGTGTCCATTAGTGGTTAAATCAGCGCTTCCTTAGTCCGCTGGCCGCGCCCACCAGCGGGCGCGGCCCCGGTCGCCGCTCAGAAGGTCACCTTGAGGCCGGCATACGCGCCGGCGCGCAGGGCGGGATAGCCGAGCACCGGCTCGAACCGGTAGTCCGTGAGATTTTCGCCGCGGAGCCAGAGCTGGAGATTCTTGGTGGCTTGATAAGTCACCGAGGCGCGCAGCAGCAGATAATCGCGCAGCGGGACATTCGTGGCCGCGTACGTCGGCGGCGGAAAATCCACGTCCTGACGCTGCATCACCCACGAAACGCCGGACGAGAGCGTCAGCTTCTCGATCGGCTTGAACGACACGTTGGCGTTGAATTGTTGCCGGGGCCGCCGGACCAAACGCTGGTGATTCAAGTCGTCCGTGGCCGTGAGATACGTGTAGCTGGATTCGGCGCTGAAGCTTTTGCACGGCGCATATTTCACCGCGAGTTCGACGCCTTCGGTCGTGGCTTTGGCCACGTTCATCGGCTGGTACGCCGGCGCGGGCGATTGAATCAGATCATCAATTTTGTTCTGAAAAACCGTCGCCGAAACTTTCACCTGATCCTTGTGGAAGCTTTGTTCGACGCCAGCTTCCAGACCGAAAGAGGACTCCGGGCGCAGGTTGGGATTGCTGTATCCCGGGAAGTAAAGGTCAGCGGCCGTTGGCGGACTGTACGAGCGGGAGACGTTGGCGAACACGACGGACTCGGTCACGGGCACTTTGAAGGACGCACCCTGCCGCCAGGTGAAGCCCGGCGCATAGGCCGAGTAGTGATCGTAGCGGACGGAGTTGATCACGGTGAGTCGCTCGACGGGTGTCCACGCGCTTTGGAGAAAACCGCCGACGGTGGTTTGGTGCGCGTCGATGTTGGGCAGTCCGCCCGTAACGCGCTCGAAGCTGGTGTCGCGAAAGGCCAGGCCCGCGGTGAGCCGCCAGTTGGCGAACACTTGCAGGTTGTTCTGCCACTCCACTTGGTGACCCGCGATGGTCAGTCCGGTGGTCGAGCCAAACGAGCGGTCGGTGAGATACTGGTGGTCGTACGAATAGTAAAACTTGGTCTCCAGTTTTTCCGCCGCCTGCCAAACGACGCCGGGCGAGACGTTCACATATTCGCGTTTGAGATGATCGGTGAGGCTCGGGAATGACGTCGAGCCGGGCGAACCGCCGTCGGCCTGCACGTAGGAGCTTTTCAAATCAACGTACAAATCCTTGTTCACTTCGTAGCCGGTGGAAGCGCGGAAGGTGGTCTCGCGATAGCGATTGTTGTCGCGCGGATAATTGGCGTTGAGCTGCGAGGCGGCCACGGCGTAATCGAATTTGCCGAACGCCCCGCGACTGGCGGCGGTTTCGCGGAAGGTGTCGAAGGAACCGCCTTCAAAGGAGACTTCGTGCTCGGGCTTCGCCAGCCCGCGGCCGTTGAGCGTGATGACGTTGATCACGCCGCCAATCGAGTTGCCGCCGTAAAGCGACGACGACGGGGTGCGCACGACCTCGATTTGTTTCACGTTGTCCAGCGACAGCGTCGCGTAGTCGTAACCGCCGGTCAGGATCGGCGGCTGCGTGCGACCGTCGATGGTGAGCAGCGTGTGTTTGCCCGCCGTGCCGCGGGTGAATACCGAAGTGGCCTGTCCGGGGGAACCGTTGCGGACAACCGTTAGGCCGGTGACGGTCTCGAGCGCCTCGGCGAGCGTGGTGAGTTTGCGGTCCTCGATTTCTTCCCGGGTGACGACCGAAACAGTGGTCGCGGTTTTCTCGGGAACTTCGGCGTAGCGCGTCGCGGTGACGACGACTTCGGCGAGCTTAACCGGGGCGTTGGTGGCTTGCTGCGCCGCGGCGGGCAGCGCGAGGAGGCCGGCGAGGGCGGAGACGGAAACGAACGGGGGACAGGTGTGGACGCGGATGTTTTTGGCGGACTTGCGGAGCATGGTTTTGGTCTTTCATTTCTCCCGCGGACGGGAGGGTTGGGGTTGAGAGACCAAAGGGAGCCGGAGACACAAAATGCCTTCAGGCTCCGCAAGTCGGGAATGAAGGCATTCATCGAATCCCACCGGAGACAGTCCGGCGGATTGGCCTCATCCTTCTCTTGTCGGAGAAGTGGCCCGCCGCAAACGCGACGGACCGGACGAGCACATTCAGACCGGTATCCTGACTTCGGGTTTGAACCTCGCTCCCGCCTTCCCGAGCCGCTTTCGCGACCCAGTGGCGTTGGGAGTTTGTAGCCCGTTACAGTGGCGCAACCGTCCCCGATTCACACGGGGTTCCCTGACATCTGACTGCGTTCTGGAGGATCATGTGATCCTCGGAGTGCAAAGAACTGCGGCGTTCCTACGCGCGCGCGGCGGGTGCGCCAAGCTTTTTAAAACGGGCGATGCAAATGCACGGATGGAATGGCCGCAAAGAACGCAAAGAGGCGCAAAATAAAACGGGGGACCGGAACCGCGTGTGAGGGGGAAATCTGCAACTGGCTGCGGGCGGTGATTGCCGCCGGAAACGCGGTGCCGGGTCGTTGGCGCCTTTGGTGCGGAATCCCGCCTCCGGGCGGAATTATGCGGTAGTAGCGCCGCCGTCTCGGCGGCTCACACCGTCCGAACGGGGACGAGGCGCGCATTTTCCGTGGCACCCGAGGTTCACTGAACAGTCAACCAAAAGCGGGAGTGCGAATGGCCGCCGCGGACCACCCACGCCGTGAGCCGCCGAGACGGCGGCGCTCCATCAACTGCATCGCTACGCCTTCAGGCGGCGGGCGTGCGGGGTGGCGGGGGCACGGGGAACTCGCACGTGGGCCGCAAGTGTGAACGTCCCGCCGCCTGAAGGCGGGACTCCCTACCCAACGGGCGACAGTCTCGATTCCACTCCAGCTTTTGCGCCTCTTTGCGTTTCCTGCGGCAATTCTCGCGGCGGAGTTTGGTTTCAACGATCATTGCTCGACTCACCCAAAAAATCGCGGCCAACTTCGCCCTCGCACGCGCTCACGCCGCCAGCGCACCCAACTCGGCCTCGGTCATTTCGCGGATCAATTGCGCGAAGGAAATTTCCGGCTCCCAACCCAGCAGCGCTTTGGCCTTCGCCGCGTTGCCGAGGAGGTTCGAAGGCTCGGCGGGGCGCATGAAGCGCGGGTCTTCTTTCACGAAGTTTTTCCAATCCAAACCCACGACCGCGAAGGCCGTCTCGACCACGTCGTGAACGCTGTGGGCCACGCCCGTCGCGAGCACGAAGTCGTCGGGCTTGGGCTGTTGCAGCATCAGCCACATGCCGCGCACGTAATCGCGCGAGTGGCCCCAGTCGCGGCGCATCGTGCGGTCGCCGAGGAGCAGTTCGTGTTCGAGACCGAGTTTGATCGCGGCGGCGGCGCGGCAGATTTTGCGGGTGACGAAATTCTCGCCGCGGCGCGGCGACTCGTGGTTGTAGAGAATTCCGTTGCAGGCAAAAAGGTGAAAACTCTGGCGGTACACGCGGACCATCTGCGTCGCGAAAACTTTCGCGCAACCGTACGGATTTACCGGATCAAACGGCGTGGTTTCATCCTGCGGCGCGGTCGCGGGGCGGCCAAAAACCTCGCTCGTCGAGGCGTGAAACAGGCGCGGGTGCGTGGGCAGATCGCGCACGATTTCCAGCAGGCGCAACGTGCCCATCGCGGTCATCTCGCAGGTGGACTCGGGAATCTCGAAACTGAGGCCCACGTGGCTCTGGCCGGCGAGATGATAAATTTCGTCCGGCGCAACTTTCAGCAACACGCGACGCAGCGTCGTGGGGTCGTCGAGGTCCGCGTAGTGCAGGAAGACGCGGTGCCCGTAAACGGCGGGGTCGTGATAAATGTGGTCGAGGCGCGAGCGGTTGAGATTGCTCGTGCGGCGCACCACGCCGTGGACTTCGTAGCCCTTTTCGAGCAGCAACTCCGTGAGGTAGGAGCCGTCCTGCCCGGTGATTCCGGTGATGAGTGCGCGGGGCATAAAGTGACTGCGCTGCTGGCCGCGACCGCGGCGATTGGCCCGCGGAAAACCCGCGTCCCGCCGCCGTCAGTCGTGAATCTCGGTCTTGCCGGCGAGGTGATCGCTCAACAATTTCAGGTCGGCATCGACCATGATTTTCACCAGCTCGGCGAATTTCGTTTTCGGTTCCCAGCCGAGTTTTCTCTGCGCCTTGCTGTAATCGCCGATCAGCAAATCCACCTCGGCCGGGCGAAAATAACGCGGGTCGATCTCGACGTGTTTCTGCCAGTCCAAGTCCGCGTGGGCGAAGGCGACCTCGAGGAACTCGCGCACCGAATGCGTTTCGTTCGTGGCGATCACGTAATCATCCGGCTCGTCCTGCTGCATCATTAACCACATCGCCTCGACGTATTCCTTGGCGTAGCCCCAGTCGCGTTTGGAATCGAGATTGCCGAGGTAGAGTTTGTCCTGCCGGCCCGCTTTGATTTGCGCGAGGGCGCGCGTGATCTTGCGCGTCACGAACGTCTCGCCGCGCCGGGGCGATTCGTGGTTGAAGAGAATCCCGTTGCTCGCGTGCAGGCCGTAGGACTCGCGGTAATTCACCGTGATCCAGTAGGAATAAACCTTCGCGCACGCGTACGGACTGCGCGGATAAAACGGCGTGGTCTCCGTCTGCGGCACCTCCAAAACCTTGCCGTACATTTCGCTCGACGACGCCTGGTAGAAACGCGGCTTGATCCCCGCCTCGCGAATCGCCTCCAGCAGGCGAATCGTGCCCGTGCCCACGATGTCCGCCGTGTATTCCGGCGCGTCGAAGCTCACGCGCACGTGGCTTTGCGCGGCGAGATTGTACACTTCGTCGGGCTGGATTTTCGCGAGCAACCGCGCGAGCGCGGAGGCGTCGCTCAGGTCGCCGTAATGCAGGAACAGTCGGGTTTTGTCCGAGTGTGGGTCCGCGTAAATGGCGTCCAGCCGGCCGGTGTTGAAGGTGCTCGCGCGCCGGATGATGCCGTGAACCGTGTAGCCCTTGGCCAACAAAAGTTCCGCGAGATACGAGCCGTCCTGCCCGGTGATGCCGGTGATTAATGCCTGTTTTGCCATAAATAATTTTGCGGACTCTCAAAGATGGTCGGGCGATTGACAAGGCGGGAGACGGGCGGTGACAAATTTCGCGCTGCCCGTGCGTGCGAAAGCGCCGTCGCCAACCGGAGAACTGATTTCCCCACGCACCATCCGTCCATCAGGACGCTTTCCCCGCGCGTGACCTCACTCCGCCACCGTCGGTTCCGCTTCGGTGGCCGCCGCCTTGGGCTTCCGTTTCTTCGGCGTGCGCACGCGGGTCGCGTCGCTCCACAACCCCTCGAGATCGAACTGCTCGCGCACCTCGGGCCGCATGATGTGGACGATCACGTCGATGTAATCGAGCACCGTCCAGCCGGTCTGTTGCTCGCCGTCGATCGCGTACGGGGGAATGCCGTGCTCGTCGCGCAGCTTGTCCATGATCTCGCCGGCGATCGCGCGCAGATGCGGCGAACTCGTGCCCGTGACGATCACGAAGTAATCCGTCACGCTCGAGATCTCACTGACATCCAGCAGGACGATGTCCTCCGCCTTCTTGTTGTCCGCGAGTTCCCGGCAAAGTAGCGCCAACTTTTTCGATTCCATTAGCGGGCGAACCTCCGGCAATCGCGTTCAAAGATAAAGCCGATTATTCCGAATCGCCTCCGCCACCGCGCCCGGCACGAGACCGCCGACCGGTAAACCCGCCCGCACCCGCGCGCGGATTTGCGACGACGACACCCCCAGCGGAAACCCGTGCAACTCGACGCCGCGAAACGGCGCGGGCAGCGGCACCGGCACCTGGCCCGGCCGCGGAATCACGATGAACCGCACCGCCGCCGCCAGTGCCTCGGCCTCGCGCCACTTCGGCAGCGTCGGCGCGTGATCCGCGCCAATCAGCCAGAACAACTCCGCGCCCGCGAACCGCCGCTGATAATCGCGCACCGTGTCAATCGTGTACGAAACCCCGCCGCGCCCGACCTCCTGCAAATCAATCTCGAACCGCGTCTGCCCCGCCAGCGCCAGCCGCAACAGCCGCGCGCGCTCCGCCGCCGGGGCCGGTTCCGCGCCCGGTTTGAACGGCGATTGCGCCGCCGGAATGAAAAACAAACGGTCCAACCCCACCTCCTCACACGCCGCCTGCGCCACGAGCAAATGCCCGCGATGCACCGGGTCGAACGAGCCGCCGAAGAGGCCGAGTTTCGCGGGAAGTGACGGGGTGGCGGGCATGGGGTTCCGGGAAAAGTAATTAGTGTTTAGTAATTAGTGGGCGGGGATCGGTGATTGGAATTCGGGGCCATTGTAGTCGCGTTCCGCAGCCGCACGTTCAAAACCAACTGCTAAAAACCAATCACTAATTACCAACCACTAATTACTTTGCCCGCCCCCTCAGCAGCACCGGTTCGGCCCGCCCTCGAAACGCCGCTCCGCCGCGCGGACATACGCCTCGCCACGCTGCGCCTTCGTCATCGCCTCGGTGCCGCCGAGCAGGTCCACCTTGCGCGGCGCGCAGGCCTGCGCGCGATCCACCGCGCTCTCGCCGCTGATTTCCTTCACGAACAAAAATCCCAGCGTGAAAAAACTCCACCACCCGACCGGCTTGCCCTCCGCCACCGCGTACTCGGGCAGCCACACCGGCTCCGTTTCGGACAACTTCGGCGTGCGCCGCCGCGCGAGCAACGCCGCCCACTCGTAAATGCTCAGGAGCACAATCGCGATCACCAGCGACATGAACGTGGCCGTGACCACCGCGTTGAGCAGGTTGTTGAAACGCAGCGCGTGATTGTTTTTCAGCGCGCCCTCAGCCTTCGCGATTCCCTCGGCGACACCCGCCGCCTTCGCCGTGGCGATGGCCGTTTCCAGTCCCGGCCGCGCGTCCTCCAAGCCTTTCGCCGCCGCGAGAAAACCAATCGCCGGCTTCGGATGCGCGATCTTCTGATACCCCGCCGTCAGCGTCACCGACAGCAGCCACACGAGCGGCAGCAACGTGACGAGCGCGAACGCCGGCCTTCCCACTTTGAACGTTGCACCTTGCACCTTGTTTTCCGCCGGCGGCTGCTTCGGCTCCGCGAATTGCATTTTCAAAATCACCGTCGTCGCCAGACACAACGCGATGCTCGCGAGCAACTGATTCGCAATGCCGAACAACGGCCACAACGAGTTGATCCCGCCCAGCGGATCGCGCACGCCTTGAATCAGAAAGTAGCCCCAACCCAGCACCACCAGCAGGCTCGCCACGAGATTCGCGCCGAGGCTTTTCGTGTCGCCGAGCGGCTTCCACAAGTGCCCCAGCGCGTCCTGGATCAGATACCGCCCCACGCGCGTCCCCGCGTCCAGCGTGGTCAAAATGAACAGCGCCTCGAACATGATCGCGAAGTGATACCAGAGGTCCAACCACCGCCCCTGCGTGACCTTCGCAAAAATATTCGCCATGCCCACCGCCAGCGTCGCCGCGCCGCCGGTGCGGCCGTACAGCGTGTTTTCGCCGACCTCTTTCGCCAGCGTTTCCATCTGCGTCGCGGAAACCGTCACCGGCACCTGCATGAATTTCCCCGCCGCCGCCGGATCGGGCGCGAGCACCGTGAAGCCCGAGCCTTGCACCTTTGCAATCGTGCTCTCCGCCACCGCCGCCGGCGTCGCGCCCACGCCCTTCACGTTCATGCTCAGATACACGCCGGGGTCCAGCGTGCAGGCGGCGATCATCGCCATGATGGCCACGAGCGATTCGAGACACATCGCGCCGTACCCAATCGGCCGCGCGTAACTCTCGCGCGTGATGATCTTCGGCGTGATGCCGCTCGCGATGAGCGTGTGAAATCCGCTGATCGCCCCGCACGCGATCGTGATGAAACAAAACGGAAACAACGGCCCCGCGACGACCAGCCCCGAGCCGTCCACGAACTTCGAAATCGCCGGCATCTTCAAATCCGGCAGCACCAGAAACACACCGACCGCCAGAGCGAAAATCGTGCCCAGCTTCATGAACGTGCTCAGATAATCGCGCGGCGCGAGCAGCAACCACACCGGCAGCACGCTCGCCGCGAACCCGTACGCGATCACCGTCCACGCCAGCGGCTCCGCCTTGAACGTGAAGACCTTCGCCCACTCCGCGTGCGCGTGGACGAACTGCCCGCCCCACACCGCGCCGAGCAGCAGCACCACGCCGATGAGCGACACCTCCATCACCTTGCCCACGCGCCACCAGCGCAGATAACCGCCCATGAACATCGCGATCGGAATCGTCGCCGCCACGGTGAACACGCCCCACGGACTTTCCGCCAGCGCCTTCACCACCACGAGCGCGAGCACCGCCAGCAGAATCACCATGATCGCCAGAATCGCCACCAACCCGATCACGCCCGCCACCGAGTTCAACTCCTCCTTCACCATCTGCCCCAGCGACCGCCCGTGCCGCCGCATCGAGCAAAACAAAATCACAAAATCCTGCACCGCCCCGCCGAGCACCACGCCAATGAGAATCCACAGCGTCCCCGGCAAATAACCAAACTGCGCCGCGAGCACCGGCCCCACCAACGGCCCCGGCCCCGAGATCGCCGCGAAATGGTGGCCGAACACGATCCACTTGTTCGTCTTCACGAAATCGTGGCCGTCCTCCTTCGCCTCGCACGGCGTCGCGCGCCGGTCATCCAGCATCATCACGCGCGCCGCGATCCACTTGGAATAAAAGCGATACCCAATCGCGTACGTGCAAAGCGCCGCGACGAGAATGTAAATCGAGTTGAGCGGCTCCCCGCGCCGCACCGCGAGCGTTACGTACGCAAACGCGCCCAGCGCGGCGACGACCAGCCAAACCAAGGTTCCGAGAGATTTTTTCATGCGACGTTTTCCGGCGACTAAAGCGCCCAAGTCATTGGGCCGCGACGATAGGCGCGGCCCGCGCACATTCAATCTTCATCCCGGATGCGAACGCGAACGGGGGAGTGGAAGCTCAAAGCTCAAAGGATAAAGCTCAAGGGAAACACCAAGAACCAGGGGCCAAAGCGGGCGTTGCGGACAATTCATTCTCGATTCAACCCGCATTCCGAAATGAGCATGGGGAGCGCACGCGGCCCGCGTGCGGGTTTGGGCGGCCCGCCCAAACCGTCGTGTCCCAGTTCTCACTTTCTTCTCCGCGCAGAAAAGTGAGTGGAACGAGGTTTTCGGCGGGCCGCCGAAAACGGCACGCCAGCGGCGTGCGCTCCCCGCGCGCTGCGCGGCGCATCATTATTTGCGCCTCGGAACATTTGGAGCCGTTCTCCCCCCCTCCCAGTCCCTGCCGGCAATGCAGGCGACTCCCAAGTTGGGCCGCTTGGTTCCTTGGTGCTTCCCTTGAGCTTTCTCCTTTGAGCTTTGCCCGCCGCCGCTTCACCCGACCTGAAACCCGACATCCGCCACGCCAGGCCCGCCCTCGCGCCGCACGCGCCCGTTCGCCGCGAGGTGCTCGCAAATCTTGAACACGCTCTCCGCCGCCTCCGCGCTGCCGACGGCGGCGGCGAGTTGCGCGGCGGTGAAACTTTTCCCCCGGTTCGCGCCCAGCTGCGCGAGCACGCGGCCCTGCAACGCGATGACCGCCGTCGCGGCCTTCTTCCCGGCCTCCACGCCCGGTTGATGGTACGCATTGATGTTCACCAGCGACGCGTACAATCCCACCGCCCGCTCGAACAACGCGATCAACACGCCGACCGTGAACGCCGAGCAATCGCGCACCGTGAGCGTCACGCTCTGGCGGCCCTTCTCGAACAACGCCTCGCGTGTGCCGAGAAAAAATCCGCTCAGATAATCGCCGCTCGTCACGCCCGGCTCGACCTCCGCGCTGCGGCCCTCGCGGTCCTGGAGCACCTCGATGAACACGACGAAGAAATTCAACACGCCCTCGCGCAACTGCTGCACATACGCGTGCTGATCGGTCGAGCCTTTGTTCCCGTACACCGCGATGCCCTGATTCACCGCGCGCCCGTCGCGATCAAACTCCTTACCCAGCGATTCCATCACGAGTTGCTGGAGATATTTCGAGAGCAATTCCAAACGATCCTTGTACGGCAGCACGACCATGTCCTTCGCGCCGCGACCGTCGGTGAGGAAGTGCCACATCAACGCCAGTTGCGCCGCGGGATTCTGCCGCGTGTCGGCCTGCCGCGTGATTTCGTCGCACGCCCGCGCGCCCGCGAGCAGCGCGTCGATGTCGAGTCCTTGCAGCGCCGCGGGCAGCAACCCCACCGCGCACATCGCGCTCGTGCGACCGCCGACCCAGTCCCACATCGGCAAGCGCCGCAGCCAGTTTTTGCCGCCCGAGTATTTGTCCAACTCGCTGCCCACGCCCGTCACCGCGACCGCGTGACGCCCGAAGTCCAGGCCCGCGCGCGTCCACGCGCCCTCGGCCTCGAGCATCCCGTTGCGCGTCTCCTTCGTGCCGCCGCTTTTGGAAATCACCACCGCGAGCGTCTGGCCCAACTGCCCGTGCAATTGCGCGAGCACCTTGTCCATGCCGTCGGGATCGGTGTTGTCAAAAAAGTACGGCCGCAACTTGTCGCCCGCCGGTTGACTGAGCGCGTTGGCGACGAACTGCGGTCCCAGCGCCGAACCGCCGATGCCGATCACGAGCACATTTTGAAAACGCCCGCGCGCCCCCGCAAGTGTTCCCGCGTGAACCTCCGCCGCCAGCGCCTTCACCGCCGCGAGCGTGTCGTCGATCTCGCGGCGCAGCGCGGCGTCCGGCGCGAGCGCGGAATTGCGCAGCCAGTAGTGACCGACCATGCGTTGCTCGTCCGCGTTGGCGATGGCGCCGCGCTCCAGCGCCGCCATTTCCGCGAACGCCCGCTGCATCGCCGGCTCCTGGCGCGCGAAAAAATCGTCCGGAAAACTCACGCGGCTGAGGTCGATGCTCAGGCCGAGCGACGCGAACGAAGTGAAGTGATTTTGAAACCGTTCCCAGAGTTGTGCTTTTGTCAGTGTCATAAAAGTGGGGCGAGCCTAGCGAAGCCAACGAGGCAGGGAAACGGCGAAGTTCGGTGGCCTCAAAGGCGGGGCACATTTCCGTTTACGACAACCGGGTTGGAAATCTCATTAGCACCCGGCTTCAGCCGGGTGACTGAAGCCGCCCGACGCGGTTAACCGCTTCAGCGGTTTCCACGCCGATCAAACCGCTGAAGCGGTTCTCATTTCTGTGCGCCCGGACACCCGGCTGAAGCCGGGTGCTAATGAGACAAAAACAAGAATGCCCAAAACTCAGATTCGTCCTCAATCTTGCGCCGGCGGTTCGTTCAGCCGCCGCGGCAAATCGCGACTTCCGTGCAGCGTCCGGCGCAAGACAACTTCACCCGCCGTTACTTCGTAGAACACCACATGCCGGTCAAATGGGCGGCGGACGACGAAGAAGCGCCAATCGGAAAGCCGCGGATGCGCGAATAGGCCGCGCGGACCCAACAAAGGATGTTGCCCCAGTAATCGGCACGTGGTCTCGACGGCTTGCAGATACTTCTCCGCGACTTCCCAAGTCGCGTGGATGACATACCACTCGAACTGGTGTTCCACGTCGGCGATGAACTCGTCCGTTTTGCGGACGTTCATGACACGGTGGCTGGCTGGCGCGCGCGAACGCGGTCGCGGATGCCTTGGAAATCCGCCTCGGTCAGCGGCGTGGTGGGTTGGTCGCCAGCGGTCAACAACCAAGCCTCCAATTCCGGCGTGACCGAGAATGTCCGGCGCTGCTGCTCGCGCAGGGAACGGAGCAACTCGTTGACCAGTTGTGCGGGGTCCGCGCATGTGCCGTCGCGCATTTGTTCCTGAAGGAAAACCTCAACATCGCTGGCCAAGTCAACAGTCATGACCGGAAATTCCGCCGAACGGTTTTGCGAGTCAAGTGTGCGGGTCTTTCGGACGCATCCCCTTTGTAGGAGCCGAGGTAACGAGGCTCTAACTTTTCCCCTCCGCCGTTTTCCCCGAAGCCGCCCCGCCCGGTAAGACACCCTCTTACGCCAGTATCTCCCGCACCACATTCCCCTTCACATCCGTCAGCCGAAAATCACGCCCCGCATATCGATACGTCAGGCGTTCGTGATCGAGACCGAGCAAATGCAGCAGCGTCGCGTGGAGATCGTGGACGTGAACCTTGTCCGTCACCGCGGCGAAGCCCGCGTCGTCCGTCGCGCCGTGGACGTGGCCGCCCTTCACGCCGCCGCCCGCGAGCCAGACGGTGAAGCCGTGGCGATTGTGATCGCGGCCCGGTGTCGTCGTGGGATGCGGCAGTTCCGACGTGGGCGTGCGGCCAAATTCGCCGCCCCACAACACGAGCGTGTCATCGAGCAGTCCGCGTTGCTTGAGGTCCGCGAGGAACGCGGCGATGGGACGGTCCACATCCGCGCACGCTTTCGGCAGGCGCTCCTCGATTTCGCCGTGGTGATCCCACGGGAAACCCGCGCCATACCACGCCTGCACCACGCGCACGCCGCGCTCGAGCAGCCGCCGCGCGAGGATGAGCTGCCGCGCCTGCTGGCCCGGCCCATACATGTCGAGCACGCTCTTCGGCTCGCGCGAAAGATCGAACGCGTCCGTCGCCTCGACCTGCATCCGAAACGCCTGCTCGAAGCTCTGGATGCGCGATTCGAGGCGGCCCTCATCGGCGCGCGTGCGTTGGTGGATGCGATTCATCCGCGCGAGCAAATCGAGTTGCGCGCGCTGCTCCGGCGCGGCGACGCGCGGGTTGCGGATGTTCTCGATCAAGCGCTCGACTTCCTCGTGTTTGCTGTTCACGAGCGTGCCCTGATAAATGCCGGGGAGAAACGCCGACTGCCAGTTCTGCGCCTCGTTCAGCGGATAACCCTCGGGACAAAGCGCAATGAATCCGGGCAGATTCTTGTTCTCGCTCCCAAGTCCATAAGTCACCCACGCGCCCAGACTCGGCCGACTCAGCCGCGCCGCGCCGGTGTTCATGAACATGATCCCGCCATCGTGCGAAATGTCGTCCGCGTGCATCGAGCGCACGACGCAGAGATCGTCGATCCTGCCGCCAAGGTGCGGAAACAATTCGCTCACCTCGATGCCGCTCCGCCCGCGCCGCTCGAACGCATACTTCGAGGCGAACGCCGGACTGCCGCTCGCCTGCGCGTCGCGCGCGCCGGGGATGATCTCGCGCGGAATCGGCTTGCCGTGAAATTTTTTCAACAACGGCTTCGGATCAAACGTGTCCACCTGCGACGGCCCGCCATTCGCGAACAAGTGAACCAACCGTTTGGCCCGCGGCGCGAAGTGCGGCGCGCGCGGCCCGACCGGTGGCGCGTCCGCGGATTCCGCGCGCGCGTTCTCGCCGAGCAACTGCGTCAGCGCGAGCGCGCCAATGCCCGCGCCGCTCCGCCGCAGCATCTCGCGGCGACTCAGCGGAAAGGCGTTGGGGTCACAGGAAAATTTTCGCATGGCGGGTTTTGAGGTTACGAGGAAACGGCGCACGGCAAAGAGCGGGGACAATCAATTGCCGTTCGAAGTTTTTGGCGCGGTTGCATTTTGTCAGAGTGTCGGACGCGTCACCGCAGTGGCGTGCTTCATTTCATTGCTGGAATCGGGCGCATCGCAGTTTTTTGCATTCTGGATCCCTTCTCATTAGCACCCGGCTTCAGCCGGGTGTCCGCGACCAAACGACCGTGGCAACCGCTTCAGCGGTTTCCCGGGTGGCCAAAATCGCTGAAGCGGTTGCGTTCTCGTTGCGGCCGAGACACCCGGCTGAAGCCGGGTGCTAATGAGAATCGCAAATCGTTAACCACAAACTGCGATACGCCCGCCGCCCTGATTCGATTGGAAACTTCCTTGAACCAAAAGTCGCCGTCACTGCGGTGAGGCCAAAGTGGTAAGTCCATCCTGTGTTCGTTCGTTTCGCTCACCGTGCGCTCAATCTACAAACATGAACTCATTCGCCTCGAGCAACGCCAGCGCGTAACGCTCCCAGATGCCGAAGGGCTGCGGTTTCGGTGGCGCGCCTTGGAACTCCTTCGCGGCATCCCAGAGGAGTTTCTCTCTTTTTGCGTCGGCGAGTTTGTCCTTTTTGTCCGGCTTGTTTTCAGGCGCGTCGGCACCGGGGAGGCGCAGGACGGGCGACCACGTGTAGCCGGCGGCTTGCTCGCGTCCGCGCGAGTCGGTCACGAAATCAATCGTGTCACCACGCCGCGCTTCGACCGCCGCGACTTCGGTCGGTTCCTCGGTGCCGTGCGCGAGCCACGCGCCCAACTGCCCGTGCCGACTGCTCACGATGCGGCCGCGCACGCCGTCGCCGCTCGGCACGATGGCGCCGACCTGCACCGCGAGCGTGCCGCTGATCGAAAACTTCCCGTCGCGCGGCGCGGTCCAGCGCCGGATGGACGCGAGCGAACTGTCGCGCCCCGCGTTGCCGCCGCGCGAATGCAGCGTCATCCGCCCGAGCGCCGGATCAATCTCGGCCGGCCCACCCTTCCACTGGTTGTTAGCGAAAAACGGCAACGGCTCGAACGCGACGACGCGGCCCGTTTTCTCGCTGTAGCTGCCCCAGCCGTAACTCCACGCGTTCTCGCCCGCCGCCGCCTCCACAACTTCGTTCGTCGCACTCAACGGCGCGGCCGGCACCGCCGCGGGCGACGCGATGAACTCCAGCCCAAGCGCGAGTTCCTCCTCACTCGGCCGCCGCGCGAACGCCGCGCGGAACATCGCGACGATGCGTTCGCGCGGCGTGGCGTTCAGCGCCGACTCCGTGCGCCGCGCGAGCGCCGCCGCCTGATCCAGCACGAACGCGTTGTTCATCAAATACAGCGCCTGTTGCGGGATGATTGTCTCGTGC
Organism: Verrucomicrobiota bacterium; assembly: GCA_043757645.1. Lineage (GTDB taxonomy): Bacteria > Verrucomicrobiota > Verrucomicrobiia > Limisphaerales > BJHT01 > BJHT01. The sequence continues at coordinate 672 of JAYVOY010000472.1, read as the reverse complement.
CGTTCGGACACGTGCGCGTCCGCGCTGGGAAAATCGAAGTAGCGATAAAATCCCGGCAGCGTGATGCGATCCACCGTGCCGTAGAGCGTGCGCCGACGCGCGTGGCCCGACGTGAGATCGACGGGCCGTCCGCCCAGGCTCGCGTCGAGCCGGCCCGCGGCGGTGAGCAGCGAATCGCGCAATTCCTCGAAGCCCAGGCGGTGACGATTCGCGCGCCACCACAGCCGATTCTCCGGGTCCGCCGCGCGGCACTTCGCGTTGTCATCGCTGCCTTGTTGATACGTTGCCGAGAGCAAAATGTGGCGGTGAAGTTTCTTGAGCGACCAGCCCTCCGCGAGGAATTGCCGCGCCAGCGCGTCGAGCAACTCCGGATGACTCGGCTCCGTCCCGCGCGTGCCGAAATCGCTCGGCGTGCTCACGAGGCCCGCGCCGAAATGCCATTGCCACACGCGGTTCACAATCACGCGCGCGGTCAGCGGATTGGCGGGATCGACAATCGCCTCGGCGAGCTCGCGGCGTCCCTGGCCCGCGTGAAACACCGGCGCATCCGCGCGCGCCAGCACGCTGAGGAAATGCCCGTGCGCGTCCTCGCCGGGCACGTTCGCGTTGCCGCGCACGAACACCTTCTGCGCGTAGCCGCGCGGCGTTTCGCGCGGCGCCATCGCGCGCGGA